>NZ_JCAKNA010000014.1:0-72215 GCF_059515885.1 Acinetobacter sp. FY683
CGAATAATATAATCAAAAGCAGATAGAGAAGCTTTAGCACCTTCACCTGTCGCAATGATAATTTGCTTGTAAGGAACAGTTGTACAGTCACCTGCGGCAAATACACCTTTTACATTGGTTTCGTTACGGTCGTTAATTATAATCTCACCACGGTTTGAAAGCTCAACAGCAGTTTCTTTTAAGAAGTCTGTGTTTGGTAACAAACCAATTTGTACAAAGATACCAGCAAGCTCAACCGTTTTAATTTCATCAGTTGCACGGTCTTTGTATTTAAGTGCAGTTACTTGTGAACCATCACCAACCACTTCTGTAGATAACGCATTTTTGATGACTGTTGTGTTTGGCAAGCTGTTCAATTTATCTTGAAGCACTTGGTCAGCACGTAATTTAGTATCAAACTCAACCAATGTTACGTGTTCAACAATACCCGCAAGGTCAATCGCTGCTTCTACACCTGAGTTACCACCACCAATCACAGCAACACGTTTGCCTTTGAATAATGGACCATCACAGTGCGGACAGTAAGCAACACCACGTGTACGGTATTCTTGCTCACCAGGAACATTCATTTCTCTCCAACGTGCACCTGTTGAAAGAATCACTGTTTTAGATTCTAGTTTTGCACCATTCTCTAAAGTGACTTCAACTAAGCCATTTGCTGTTTGATCTGCACCTTTAATGTCAGATACACGTTGTAAGTTCATGATGTCTACACCATATTCACGAACGTGTGCTTCCATTTCAGCAGCAAATTTAGGACCTTGAGTTTTTTGTACTGATGTAAAGTTTTCAATATCCATAGTATCCATCACCTGACCGCCCATGCGTTCAGCGACGATACCTGTACGAATACCTTTACGTGCAGCATAAATTGCAGAAGTGTTACCTGCAGGACCGCCACCAATCACCAATACATCAAATGCTTCTTTTGCATTTAATTTCTCAGCATCTTTTGCAGCAGAATTTGTATCTAACTTCGCAATAATTTCTTCCAAAGTCATACGACCTTGACCAATGTGCTCACCATTTTGGAATAGCATTGGAACTGCCATAATTTTGCGTTCTTCAACTTCGTCTTGGAAGAATGCACCATCAATCATGGTTGCAGTTGTACCTGGATTGTTAATTGCAATTAAGTTAAGCGCTTGAACAACGTCAGGACAGTTATGGCAGCTTAAAGATACAAATACATCGAAGTCAGCAGTTAGGTTTAAACCTCTAATTTGAGCAAGAACTTCATCAGAAACTTTAGGTGCGTAACCTGATACTTGTAACAATGCAAGAATCAAAGAAGTGAACTCATGTCCCATTGGTAAACCAGCAAAGTTTACGCGAGGTTGCTCACCTACTTTAGCAATACCAAAACTTGGCGCACGAGAATTAGTACCGTCAAAACGAGCAGTGACTAAATTAGAAAGTGCAGCAATTTCAGTCACAAGTTCTTTAATTTTGTCTGATTTATCAGAACCATTTAAAGTTGCAACAATTTCAATTGGGCTTTCAAGGCGTTCAAGAAGTGTCTTTAATTGAGCTGAAGTATTTTGGTCTAACATTGCTAACGTCTCCAAAGGAGTAAATATTTATTTGATGAAAGAATCATAGAACAAACAATAAAATAGAGGAAACAGTTTGTTTTTATATATGTGATCGGTTTTTTAGATAATTTGTAAAAATACTAAACTTAATCAGATATATATAACTGTCTATACCAATAGATATTGGGACAAAATGTGAAATTTCAATGAATATTTACGGAAATAAATCAAAATATATATCATAAAAATTGAATCAAGTTATGATATTGAAAACTTGAAATGTGAGGTTATCATGAGCTTAAAAAGAGGAATTTATCAGCACTACAAGGGCAATTTGTATCAGGTCTTTCATGTTGCTACTCATAGTGAAACAGGTGAGAAATTAGTAGTGTATCAATGCCTCTATGGTGATTATTCAATGTGGGTTCGACCATTAGTGATGTTTACTGAAACAATTACAACAGCTGATGATCGTGAAATGGAACGCTTTAAGTTAATCCAGGAAACTGAATAAAAGAGTTTTTATTTTTGCTTGAAGTTGGCGATATATTTTAAAAATTAATTTTATCAACAAGGATGTTTCATGGAGCACAATGTATTTATTCAGGAAGTAGCAAAAATATATCAAGAGTTTAAGCGGTATGATGCCTCACAGTCGAATCGTCTAGCACGTTATCGAAATATAGAGCCTGAATCTGCTGAATTACTGAATATTTTGATACGTAGTAAACAAGCCAAAAATATTCTAGAAATAGGTACATCTACGGGTTATTCAACTTTATGGTTGGCAAATGCAGTAAAAGATATAGATGGTACTGTAACAACATTAGAAATAGATAAAGATAGAACGGCAATTGCTAAGAAAAATGCAGAAAATTTGAAATTGGAAGACTTTATTGATTTTAAAGTAACAGATGCAAAAGCTTATTTGCATGAGTGTAAAGATGAGTTCGATTTTATTTTAGTTGATGCTGAACGCGATGCTTATTGTGATTATTGGTTCGATTTGCAAAGGTTATTAAAAGCCAATGGCGGGTTGATGGTGGTTGATAATGTTATTTCTCATGCAAAGGAAGTTGAAAGTTTTATAGCACATGTAAAACAAAATTCTTTATTTATGAGTACAACCCTAGCTGTTGGTGCAGGACTATTTATAGTGACACGAGTGGCTTAAAATAGATAAAAGAAAAGCCATCTTTAAGATGGCTTTATTATTTATTGCATGGAAACACGTTTAAAATTGAGATCATATTCTAAATATTTGTGAATAAAAGATGTTTTATCACTAGATCGAACTAAATTATTATAAATAAACTCAGGCACTGGGTGAAATAAATCTGCAGATCCATCATTGTAAAAAATTTTTAAATATCTGGATGTTGCATTGTATTTGAAAAAGGTAACCACAATAGTTTTTTCCATAAGCAACCTCATTATTTTCGTATTTATATTATGCGGAGATGGTTTACTTTTTTATCAACTGGGTCATTTATGTATATCATAAATGTGAAATCAATCAATATATAAATGTAAGATTTATATTTATTATTTTTATGATAAAAGGCTGAAAAATGTAATAAAAAACCACGCTAAAAGCGTGGTTTTTTTGAATCAGTTCAATCTAATTTAAATTAGATTTTACCAACTAAGTCGATTGAAGGGGCAAGAGTTGCGTCGCCTTCTTTCCATTTAGCAGGGCAAACTTCACCTGGGTGAGCATGTACGTATTGAGCTGCTTTAACTTTACGAAGAAGTTCAGAAGCATCACGGCCAATACCACCAGCGTTGATTTCAACGATTTGGATTTTGCCTTCAGGATCGATAACGAAAGTACCACGGTCAGCAAGGCCATCAGCTTCGATTAATACGTCAAAGTTTTTAGCAAGAGTCCAGTTAGCATCACCAACCATTACGTATTGGATTTTTTTGATTTCTTCTGAAGAATCGTGCCAAGCTTTATGAGTGAAATGAGTGTCAGTAGAAACTGAGTAGATTTCAACGCCTAATTTTTTGAATTCTTCGTAGTTGTCAGCAAGGTCGCCAAGTTCAGTTGGGCAAACAAAAGTGAAGTCTGCTGGGTAGAAGAATACTACTGACCATTTGCCTTTAAGGTCAGCTTCAGTTACTTCGATGAACTGACCGTTTTGGAATGCAGTTGTTTTAAATGGTTTAACTTCAGTATTAATTAAGCTCATCATTGTCTCCATGATTGAGGTTTGTATTTAATTTCCGATAGATTAACGAATTCTTCTATGTTGCTGAAATAGTATTTTTACATTACAGAAATCGGAAAAACCGAACTAGTAACTTATTTGTTAACTATTTCATGTAATTAAGCGGTTTTGTACATTTATACATTTAAAAAATTAAATAAAAATGACAGCCTACTTTAAAAGTCATTCTTTAATAAACATGATGCCTCAAGAGTTAAAATTCAAGGGCTAAAAGGAAATAAACTTTAAATATCACATATTCGATGATTAATTCATCAAAAATAGAGTCTAATTTGATATTTTGATTAATTAGGTTTAGGTAATGAACATATTTCAAAATAAAAATATTTAGAAATTGCAGTCAAAGTGTTGTTTAGCTTTATCTCTATCCATAGAGCGCTTAGAATACGAAATCCAATTATTTTGAAGGTTAAGCATCTGTGGCAAGTCATTTAAATGTAGATCAACTTGTGATGGCACGTGACCGTCACCGTTTAAATCGACTGAAAAAAGGTAAAGATGCTAACGAAACACAACATCAAGAATTATTTGAAAAATCTAATTTAAAAGTTCGTGAACGTATTGAACGTATTCCAAATATAAGACTAAACCAAGATTTGCCTGTAACTCAATCTGCTGACAAATTGATTGAAGCAATTCAAAAGCATCAAGTGATTATTGTTGCAGGTGAAACAGGTTCGGGTAAAACAACGCAATTACCACAAATTGCGATGCTTGCAGGACGTGGTTTAACGGGTTTAATTGGACATACACAACCACGTCGTTTGGCAGCTCGTAGCGTTTCTCAGCGTATTGCCGAAGAGGTAGGTGAAAAACTTGGGGAATCTATTTCTTTTAAAGTTCGTTTTAATGAACAAGGTTCTCAAGATTCTATTGTCCGTTTAATGACAGATGGTATTTTGCTTGCTGAACTTGCCAATGATCGTTTTTTAACAAAATACGATACGATTATTATTGATGAAGCACATGAGCGTTCACTCAATATCGACTTTATCATGGGTTATTTAAAACAGCTCTTACCACGTCGTAAAGATCTAAAAGTCATTATTACGTCAGCAACATTAGATGTAAATCGCTTCTCGAATTACTTTAATGGTGCACCAATTTTTGAGGTTGAAGGACGTAGTTTTCCTGTTGAATTACGTTATCGTCCAATTTCAGAAATGAGCATTGTAGGTAGCGATGATGATGAGTTTGATGATTTTGAAGAAAATTTGCCTCGTGCTGTTGTTGCAGCAGTAGAAGAGTGTTTTCAAGATGCTCAAGAAAAAGGGCATCCAGAACATGCAGATATTTTAATTTTTGCAAGTACAGAACAAGAAATTCGTGAGCTTCAAGAAACATTACAAAAATTTGGTCCTAGACATACCGAAGTTTTGCCTTTATATGCACGTTTAGCGTTAGCAGAACAGCAAAAAATCTTTAATCCATCGGGTGGTGGAAGACGTATTATTATCGCTACAAACGTGGCTGAAACAGCATTAACTGTACCGAATATTCGTTATGTGATTGATAGCGGTTTTGCGCGTATTTCACGTTATAACTATCGTTCTCGTGTACAGCGTTTACCTATTGAAGCGGTATCGCAAGCATCTGCAAATCAGCGTAAAGGTCGTTGTGGTCGTATTGCACCAGGTGTTTGTATTCGTTTGTATTCGGAAGATGATTTTCAAGGTCGTCCTGAGTTTACAGAACCAGAAATTAAACGAACCAACTTAGCCTCTGTAATTTTGCAAATGCAAAGTTTGGGTTTGGGCACATTCGATGATTTTGATTTTATTGAACCACCAGATCATCGTTTAGTAAATGATGGTCGCAAGCTTTTAATTGAGCTTGGAGCGATGAAAGAGAAGAGTAAAGCCCCTCTTTTAGAAAGAGGGGTTGGGGGAGATTCTCTAACCAAAATTGGTCAGCAAATGGCGAAAATGCCAATTGACCCACGTCTTGCACGAATGATTTTGGGTGGGGCACATTTTGGTGTTTTAAACGAAGTTTTAATTATTGTTGCCGCTTTGGCGGTACAAGATCCGCGTGAACGTCCTGCCGATAAACAAATGCAAGCCGATCAGAAACACGCATTATTTCGTGAAGAAGATTCAGACTTTTTGTTCTACATTAAACTTTGGGAAACCTTAGTTGCTAATCGTGAGATGAGCGAAAATAAACGTCGTACATTTGCACGAAATCATTTTCTGAGTTGGTTACGTTTGCGTGAATGGAAAAAAACGCATGAACAATTGGTCGATTTAGCCAAAGGTTTAAATCTTTCATTTAATGAAAAGAAAGCCAATTATGAAAACTTACATCGCGCGCTGTTAACAGGCTTATTGTCTTTTATTGCGAATAAAACAGATGAGCGAAACGTCTTTATGGCGGTGCGTCAGCAAAAAGCACGAATTTTCCCTGCATCGGCATTACATAAAACCAATACGCCTTGGGTAATGGCTTTTGAGATGGTTGAAACATCTCAAGTTTATATTCGTACGCTTGCAAAAATTGAACCTGAATGGATTTTACTTGCTGCGGGTGATTTGCTCAAACATCATTATTTTGAACCGCATTGGTCTAAAAAATCAGGTGTAGTGAACGCGTATGATCAAATTTCATTGTTTGGTTTAATTATTGAACCTAAGCGAGCAATTAATTATGAAAAAGTAGATCAACCTGCTGCACATGAAATTTTCTTACGTGATGCTTTAACCACAGGGAATTTAGGTATTACACCGCCATTTTTAAAGCACAACTTACTTAAACTGGAAGAAGTAGAGCGTGTTGAAGACAAGTTGCGTCGTCGTGATTTGGTGGTGGATGAAGAAACGATTTATCAATTTTACGCAGCAAAAGTTCCTGCTGAAGTAGCAAGCCGACGTAGTTTTGAAGATTGGCGAGCAACGGTCGAACCGCAAAATCCACGTCATTTATTTGTCGAAGATGATGCACTTTGGATGAATGATCGTCCAACAACACAACAATTCCCTGATTATTTACGTAATGGTGAATTACGTTTGGCGGCAACGTATCGTTTTGACCCAAGTCACGATCAAGATGGTGCGACAGTTAAAATTCCTGTGCAAGCACTTCCGCAAGTAGATGAAGGGATTTGGTCTTGGGGGATTCCAGGTTGGCGTTTAGAGTTGATAGAAGCATTATTAAAAGCTTTGCCTAAAGATAAACGACGTAACTTGGTTCCAATTCCAGATACAGCACGTAAGCTTATGTCGCGTGTGGATGCTATGCATCTAACTCAGCATATTTTTAATTTCTTGGCATTTCAATTACGTGGCGACCAAATTACAGAAAAAGATTTTTCATTTGAACGTGTAGAAGATTATTTATTACCTTTTATTAAAGTGATTGATGATAAAGGTCGTGTCATTGAACAAGGGCGTGATTTATCAGAATTAAAAGCACGTTGCCGAACGGAAACACATAGTCCTGTAAAACAGTTAAAAGGTGAGTTTAAAGCTTTCCCTGAAAGCTTTGTATTTGAAGCATCGCAAAAAGTAACAGGTGTGGTGGTAAAACAATATCAAGCTTTAGTGCCAAGTAAAGATTTTGCTAGTCTTGAACAGAAAGATGAATCGGGCGTGGTGATTCAAACTTTTAATGATCAGTTCGAGGCAATTAAGCAACATCGGGAAGGAATTATTCGCCTTATTTATATGCAATTAGGTGATTTAACGCGACAGCTTAAAAAGCAAATTTCAAAGCCTCTTGCACTAGCTTATTCACCTTTGGGCGATAAAGCGAAACTTGAGCAAATGCTGGTATATGCAACATTACAAATGTCGATTCAATCACTTCCTGTAAATGCTGAAGAATTCCAGAAACTGATTTTAGATGTGAAAAAGAATTTCTTAACGCATGGTCAAACAGCTTTAGGTTTGATGAGTGATATTTATATTCAGTGGCAGGATATTCGTCGAAAATTATTGGTTTTAGATGATTCAATTTTTGGTAAAAATATTGATGATGTTGAAGATCAGCTCGATTTAATGATGTTGTCTAATTTTGTTTATGAAAAATCACCAGATGTTTGGCAAGAATTTCCACGCTATTTGAAGGCTTTGGTACAGCGCTTAGAGCGTTTGCCAAATAACTTAACACGAGATAACGCAGCCATTGTAGAAGTTGATCCTTGGATGGAAAAACTTTTTAAATATAAAAATGATACACGTTTGAAAGAAGTTTACTTTATGGTTGAAGAGTTAAGAATCTCATTATTTGCTCAACCAATGAAGACAAAAATGCCAATTTCTCCAACACGCATACAAAAAGTATGGGATAAGCTTGGAATCAGTTAATATATAGGTAATTTCCAAAAGGAGTTTTACATGGGCATCCGCATTACAGGTACTGGCCTTTATCATCCAGAAGACATTATCACCAATGAAGAATTGGTCGATAGTTTAAATGCTTATGTGGAACGTTATAACGAAGATAACGCTGAAAAAATTGCAGCAGGTGAGCTAGAAGCGCGTCGTGGCTCTAGCGCTGAGTTTATTGAAAAAGCTTCTGGCGTAAAACGTCGCTATGTTGCAGAAAAAACAGGTATCTTAGATATTAATCGTTTACGTCCGAATTTACGTGAACGCTCAAATGATGAGTTATCAATTCAGGCTGAATGGGGCGTAACTGCTGCAAAACAGGCGATGGAAAATGCAGGCGTAACTGCTGAAGATATCGATGTTGTTATTTTATCGTGTTCTAATTTACAGCGTGCATATCCTGCAGTAGCAATTGAAATTCAAACAGCACTTGGCATTCAAGGTTATGCTTATGATATGAACGTTGCATGTTCGGCTGCAACTTTTGGTCTTAAACAAGCTTATGATGCAATTAAGGCAGGTGCACGTCGTGTATTACTTGTGAATGTTGAGATTACATCAGGTCATACAGATTTCCGTTCACGTGATTGTCATTTTATTTTTGGCGATGTCGCAACGGCTTCTATTATTGAAGAAACAGAAAGTAAATCTGGTTTTGAAATATTAGATTTTAGCTTGTTTACGCAATTCTCAAATAACATTCGCAATAATTTTGGTTTCTTAAATCCAAGTGAAATTACGAATGCTGATGACAAGCGTTTCAGTCAAGATGGTCGTAAAGTATTTAAAGAAGTTTGTCCGCTTGTTGCAAAAATGATTTCGGCGCAATTAGTGAAAAATGAAATTGAAGCGACAAATGTTAAACGCTTCTGGTTGCATCAAGCCAATGCAAGCATGAATGAATTAATTTTGAAATTGGTTGTAGGTAAGCAAGTTGCTGAAGCAGATCCTGCACTTGTACCAATTATTCTTGATGAGTTCGCAAATACATCATCTGCTGGGGTAATTATTGCATTACACCGTACAGCGAATGAAGTAAACACAGGTGAATATGGTGTGCTTTGTTCATTTGGCGCAGGTTATTCTGTGGGTTCTGTTTTGGTACAGAAAAAATAAAGCATTTGCTTTAAAATTAGATTGAAAAAGTAAAAATACAAATCCCTGACCTTGGTTGGGGATTTTTTATATATAAAAACATAAAAATATTATTGAGAACTTTATGAAAAATAGTGCTTAGGTTAAGATGAGCCATCATTTATAAAAGCACTTATGAAAACCTATGCAACCATTTGTTCTATACAATTCAGAGCAACGTAAAAAAGTTGAATTTGTTCCACGTAAAGAAGGACATATCGACATGTATGTGTGCGGTATGACAGTTTACGATTACTGTCATATTGGTCATGCTCGTGTAATGGTTGCATTTGACTATATTATTCGCTTCTTACGTAGCCAAGGTTGGAACGTAAAATACGTTCGAAATATCACAGATATTGACGATAAAATCATTAAGCGTGCCAATGAAAATGGCGAAAGCATTACGGCTTTAACAGATCGTTTTATTAAAGCAATGAATGATGATGCTGCTGCTTTAGGCTGTACTGAACCAGATGAAGCACCACGTGCGACAGATTATATCGATCAAATGCAAAATATGATTGGTACGCTTGTTAATAAAGGCACAGCTTATCCATCTGCAAATGGTGATGTGTATTTTGAAGTTGAAAAATTTTCAAAATATGGTCGTTTATCAGGTCGTAAACTTGAAGATATGCAAGCAGGTGCATCTGAGCGTGTAGATGTAGAAGTTGAGAAAAAACATCCGTTTGATTTTGTACTTTGGAAACATGCAAAAGAAAATGAACCGTCTTGGGCTTCACCTTGGGGTAATGGTCGTCCGGGTTGGCATATCGAATGTTCAGCAATGTCGACGTGTTGCTTAGGTAATCATTTTGATATTCATGGTGGCGGTTCAGATTTAACTTTTCCACATCATGAAAATGAAATTGCACAATCAGAAGCAGCAACAGATGAACAATATGTAAACTATTGGATGCATGTGGGTTTCATTAATGTTGATGGCGAAAAAATGTCTAAGTCTTTAGGCAACTTCTTTACCATTCGTGATGTGATGGATAAATTTCATCCTGAAGTGATTCGTTATTTCATTGTATCTTCGCATTATCGTAGCCCTGTAAACTTCTCAGATGCTGTATTAAAAGAAGCGAAAAATACATTGTCACGTTTCTATCATTCATTTAAAGCATATCAACAAACTTATGGTACAGAGGTTGTTGCTGCTTATGATGAAATTTTAGTTGAACGCTTTAATGCTGCAATGCGTGATGATTTCAATACATCAGAAGCAATTGCTGTTTTGTTTGAAATTAATAAAGCATTAAATAGTGCAGTGAAAGAAGAGCAGGCAAATCAGGCTGCTGTTTACTATGCAACTTTACGTCACTTGACCAATATTCTTGGTTTGGTTCAGCACAATGTAGATGACTTCTTGAAATCTGATATTGGTCAAGAAGCTTTAGGTTTATCACCTGAGCAAATTGAAGATTTAATTCAACAACGTGTAGATGCAAAAAAAGCAAAAGAATTTGCTCGAGCAGATGAAATTCGTCAATCATTACTCGATCAAGGTGTAGTTTTAGAAGATACACGTCAGGGCACAATTTGGCGTCGTGCCGATTAATTAAGCAAACAAAATTATAGAGAGTTGACATCAGCATAAAACTCTCTATAATGCACCTCATTGCGGGAATAGCTCAGTTGGTAGAGCATAACCTTGCCAAGGTTGGGGTCGGGAGTTCGAGTCTCCTTTCCCGCTCCAGAATACGAAAAAGCCTTTATCGAAAGATAAAGGCTTTTTTTATGGCGAAATAAAAGTAAATTGAATTTGTAAAATTAAGTTTTCTTATACATTTAGAAACGTTGCCATTGAATAGATATGTTAAAATTGCGAAAATTAAGCATAAATGCAGATGAATGGCTCTTGTAGAGCAAGGTCTTAAAAGTTGAATTCAGAAAACATGCCAAATCAAATTAATTTTCAAAATGTTGCTTTAGAAACATTAAAAATAGAAGAGCATGCCTTACAAGTTCTTGCTTCTCAAATAGATGCGCGTTTTGCACAAGCATGTGAAATTATTTTGCAGTGCAAAGGACGTTTAGTTGTGACGGGTATGGGTAAATCTGGTCATATTGGTCGTAAAATGGCAGCAACTTTTGCCTCAACAGGAACGCCATCCTTTTTTATGCATCCAGGTGAAGCAGGGCATGGCGATTTAGGCATGCTGGTTCGTGGTGATGTTCTGATTGCAATTTCTAACTCTGGTAAGAGCGATGAAATTATGATGCTAGTGCCTTTGGTTAAGCATCTGGGTATTCCTTTAATTACCATTAGTGGTGACAATAAAGGTCCAATGCCACAAAATGCAGATGTTGCACTTACATTAGGCAATATTCAAGAAGCGTGTCCACTTGGTTTAGCACCAACATCAAGCACAACAGCAACATTGGCTTTGGGTGATGCTTTAGCAGTTGCTTTATTGGAAGCTCGTGGTTTTACAGCAGATGACTTTGCGCGCTCACATCCTGCGGGAGCTTTAGGTAAACGTCTACTTTTAGATGTTAAAAACTTGATGCATACAGGCGATGAATTACCAAAAGTATCACCAGATACACCAATGAATAAAGTCTTGTATGAGATTTCTAGTAAGCGTCTTGGTTTAACGACAATTGTTGATGAAAATGATGCTTTGCTTGGTATTTTTACCGATGGTGATTTGCGTAGACTGATTGATCAACAGCAAGGCTTTGATGTGAATTTGAAAGTGTCTGAAGTTATGACAAAAAATCCAATGACCATTGGGCAGAACTCACGTGCAGTCGTTGCTTTAGATAAAATGAATGAAAATAAAATTAATCAATTTGTTGTGGTAGACATAGATAACAAAGTGATTGGTGTAATTGGTATGCATGATTTAATTCAAGCTGGGGTAAAATAAATAATGGCATCATATGTTTTATTAGAACAAGCACGTCATGTTCAGGCTTTGGTTCTAGATGTTGATGGTATTTTAAGTGATGGCTTTGTAACGCTCACGAATACGGGCGATGAAATTAAATCTTTTGATATTCGTGATGGCTTAGGCATGAAGCTTGTGCAACAAGCAGGTGTTAAAGTAATTATTATCACAGGACGTAAAAGCAATATTGTAGAAACACGCATGTCTGCATTAGGTGTAGATTTAGTGTTTCAAGGTCGTGAAGATAAAGGTGTTGCACTCAAAGAAGCATGTGCACAATTTAATTTATTACCTGAAGATTGTTTATACATGGGTGATGATTGGCCAGATTTGTCTGCATTTGCAATTGCAGGAATGAAAGTGACTGTGCCAAATGGACATGTAGAAGTTCGTCGTCGTGCAGATTTAGTCACTCAGGCAATGGGTGGTCGTGGTGCTGTGCGTGAAATTTGCGATATGATTTTAATGTCTAAGGGCGTATACACACAGTTACTCGAAAAATACGCATCTGCTCCACAATAATGTTATATACATTCAAAAGCTTGAGTTGAAATCATACTTATGGATACAAAAAAATTATACGTCGCAGCTTTAATTATTGTAGCTATAAGTAGTGGCTATTATTATTTGGGCGGAAAAGGTAAAAAATTAGATGGCGATTCTTCTAAAAGTATGATCTATTCTGCTGAAGTGATTAATTTGACACAAACTGATGAACAAGGCCTGGTATCTTTAAAAGCGCAAGCCGATCGTTTAGAGCAAGATATGCAAAAGCATACTTCGCATCTAGATAATTTGCATGCGTATACATTTAAGAATGCAAGACCTGATGGCACTTTTTATGCAAAAGTAGCACATTCGTATGATGATAATGCCAAAGTGATTATGTCTGATGAAGTTGTTGCAACACGATTATTGGAAAGTGGTGACAAAATGGTGTTTAAGACGACCGAACTAACGGGTTTTCCGAAAACACAAGAGTTGCAAACAGATAAGCAAATTACCGTTGAATCTCCGCAGGCTAATTTTATTAGTCATGGTATGAAAGCAAACTTTAACAACGGACAGTACGAATTCTTTAATATTCGAGGCACTTATGAACGATAATTCTAAAAGTAATACATTAAAATTTTTAGCTAAAAAATCTTTATTAGCTGCTGGCTTAGCTGTTGCATTTTCAAGTGCGGTTTATGCAATACCTTCAGACCGTCAACAACCACTATCTTTGATTGCAGACCGAGCAACGTTTAATGAAAAAACGGGTGTTACGACGTATTCAGGCAATGTCATTATTGAACAGGGAACAATGAAGCTCCAAGCGAATTCAATTGTGGCTAATTTAGATGCTAGTAGACAAATTAGTTTGATTACTGCAAATGGTGGACCAGCTCGATTCCAACAAAAGCTTGATTCGGCAAAAGGTTTGGCAAAAGGACAAGCACAAAAAATTGTGTATAACGCTCAAACAGGAATTATTACATTAACGGGTAATGCACTTTTAGAACAAGATGGTTCAAGTATTCGTGGTGCAACATTACGATACAGCATGAATAAGGGCGATATTGAAGCAATTGGTACACCAAATGCTTCGGGTTCAGCCAATGGTCGTGTACAAATTGTGATTCCACCAACGGGCTCTAAAACTTTCCCTGGAGCGCGTGATTAATGGATCAAATGCAAAAACAACAAACTTTATGCATTAAGCATTTAGCTAAAAACTATAGTAAGCGTTGGGTTGTGAAAGATGTATCTTTTACAATGAAAAGTGGCGAAATTGTAGGATTACTTGGTCCAAATGGTGCTGGAAAAACAACGAGTTTTTATATGGTTGTTGGTCTTGTGCGTATGGACAAGGGTGAAATTCATTTAGACGATTTAGATTTATCTGATTTAGCAATGCATGAGCGTGCTCAAAAGGGTATTGGTTACTTACCACAAGAAGCTTCTATTTTTAGAAAACTTTCTATTTCTGAAAATATTATGGCAATTCTTGAAACACGCAAAGATTTAAATAAAGAACAGCGTAAAGAGCGTTTAGCTGAATTATTGGCAGATTTTAAAATCACCCACATTAAAGACTCTTTAGGTATGAGTGTATCTGGTGGTGAAAGACGTCGTGCGGAGATTGCACGTGCTTTGGCTGCAGATCCTAAATTTATGCTGTTAGATGAACCTTTTGCTGGGGTAGATCCAATTTCAGTAGGTGATATTAAAGATATTATCAGTACGCTTAAAAACCGTGGAATTGGTGTATTAATTACAGATCATAACGTACGTGAAACACTTGCAATTTGTGAGCGAGCTTATATTGTGAGTGAAGGTTCTGTTATTGCAGAAGGTTCACCTGAAGAGGTGTTATCTAATGAGACTGTACGCCAAGTTTATTTAGGTGATGACTTTAAAGTTTAATCGAAGTGCTGAGTTATTCGATAGCATATAATTTATGCGAGTCTTAATAATACAGCGATAAACCTCTTTTCGAAGAGGTTTTTTTATTGCTAAATTTAAACGTGAAATCACGCTATAATAAGCCAATTGCTTATGTTTTTTCATTTATGCCTTTTACTATAGCCGAACCCGTAGAATTTGAAGAAGATATTAAGAAAAGTCGTTTTCAGGCAATAGCTGTGCCTGTTGAAAATGAACAAGCTGTAAAGGATTTTCTAGAAGCCAATAAAGATCACACCACAACACACCAATGTTGGGCGTGGAAAATTGGTCATGATGTACGATTCAATGATGATGGTGAGCCTTCGGGAACAGCAGGGCGTCCTATACTTGCAACTATAGAAGGAAATGAACTTACTAATGTACTAGTATTGGTGAATCGTTGGTATGGTGGTGTAAAGCTAGGCACAGGTGGATTAGTCCGTGCTTATGGTGGTAGTGCTGGACAATGTTTATTACTTGCTGAAAAAATAGAACTGATTAAAAAGCAAAAAATTTATTTTGAATGTTTATTCAATGAATGGTCAATTTTGCAATATGAATTAAAACAAGGTGATATTGAATACCAAGAAGACTATACAGCCGAAGGTGTGGCTGTAAATGCACTTGTACAAGTTCATCAAATAGAACCTTTAGCAAATAAAATTCAAGATTTAACACGAGGGCGTGAACAACTCAAAATTATTGAGGGGCCATCTGATGACTGATATCGATCCATTATTAAAATATCGTGAACAACACAAACATCGTTTGAATTATATGCCGTGGCTGTATTGGACGCTTAAGCCCAAAAATCGTGTATGGGCAGAGGCATGGCAGAAAGAATATCAAGAATATTTGATGTCTATGGAAACGGTTGAAATAGGTGAAAACTGTTTTATTTCGCCATTAGCCCATATTTTTGCAGAACCTGGTCGTAAAATTATTATAGGTGATAATACCTTTATTGCTGCCGACTGTACTTTGCATGGACCTTTAGAAATAGGTAGTGAAGTTGCAATTAATCATCACTGTATTTTAGATGGTGGGCGAGTGGGGATTAAGTTACATGATCAAGTTCGTATTGCTGCTTATTGCCATTTATATGCTTTTGATCATGGTATGGAGCTTGATGCACCAATTTACCAACAAGCTGTACGTTCACAAGGCATCGAAGTTGGTAAAGATGTGTGGTTGGGTGCACATGTTGGGATCAAAGATGGTGTGAAAATTGCAAATCATGCAGTGGTAGGTATGAACAGTATGGTCACGAAAGATATTGCTGAAAATGAAATTGTCGCTGGGAATCCTGCAAGGTTTATACGTTATAGAAAATAGAGAATACGTTTTAGCTTACATATTTTGATGAAAATTATAAGAAAGATGTGCTAATTTAAAAATAACAACAATGAATTAAAAATGTGGGACATGAGGAGGGCTTTATGAAACGTGTAGTGGCTTGTATTGATTCATCCCCTTGTATTAATGCGTTAGCAGAGGCTGCCGCTTGGATTGCTAAGAAAACCAACCGAGAGTTGGTGCTTTTACAAGTTCTCGATTATTACCCAGCAAGTTATCATTTGGGGGAAATTAGCGGTGTGATTGGTTTTGAAAGTAATGCAATGCTTTTAAAGGAGCTTGCTGAACTTGAACAAAAGCAAAGTGAATTAGCACTCGATTATAGTAATAATTTGCTTAATCATATTTCAGAATTAATTCAAGAAAAACACGGTATTGTTCCTATACGAATACAAGAAAAAGGTGATTTTTTAGAGCAAAGTTTTAATGTTCTTCAAGAAGATGATATCGCGCTGATTGGGCGTTTAGGTGAACGTTCTGCTGAGCGTAAAAAGCCAATAGGCAGCAATGTTGAAAACTTTATTCGAGGTGCAAATTGTACCGTAATGACTGTAGGCGAAACCTTTAAGCCACCAACACGATTTATTTTTGCTTATGAATACTCGCCGACTTGTGTGAAGATGATGCATCGAATTGCGAAAAGCGATTTACTCAGAATTTTACAATGCCACTTATTATATGTAGGCGATCATCCTGAAGTGCTCAAAGACCCTGAGCAGTTTTTGAAACAAGCTGGATTAGATGTGGTTACGGAATATCGATATGGTGATGTTTCTGAGAATATTCTAGGATATCAAAAGGAACATGGTATCCAACTTATTTTGTTGGGTGCTTTTAGCCACAGTAAAATTAAGCAATTCTTTTTGGGAAGTATTACAACAGCCATTTTTAGAAATTCAACAGTACCGTTAATGGTTGTAAAATAATGTCGTATAAACTGTTTAGAGTAGTTAATCTAAACTGAGTTAATTCTGTCCATAGTTATCCTCATTTATTGTGGATAACTATATGGACAGTGTATGTAACTATATAAAAAATAAAAAATAAAAAACTAAGGTTGTTTTTTGTTCTGTGTTAAAAGATTATTTAACAATAGCAAGAGCAAAGCCGTCATGTCCTTTACTACCCACTGTTTGAAGCGCCGTACAAGATAAAATTTTAGGATGATTTTGCATCGCTTTAAACATATCTCGAATACCTTCAATACTTGGTTTTTTATTTTCAGGATTTAGGATTTCACCTGCACGAATCACGTTATCTAAAAAGATAATAGTGCCTGAATGTGAAAGATTTAAGCTTAATTCTAAATATTCAGGGTAGCTTTGTTTATCTGCATCAATAAATATGAAATCGAATGGTTCTGTATCTTCAGGAAGCGCACGTAAAATATCAGCAGCACGACCACACTTCAAGTCAACAGTGGGTTTTAGCTTAGCATTATCGATGTTTTCTTGACCTAAAGCAGCATGTGTATCACGACCCTCCATTGTTAAGATGTAGCCATCTTCAGGAAGCGCACGTGCCAGCCACATTGTGCTATAGGCAGCAAAAGTTCCAAGCTCAAGTACACGTTTGCAATTGTTCATTTGAATTAACATTTGCAATAGCATGCCTTGGTTTGCCGCAACAGCTAAATGATCTGGAAAACCTTTATCATCAGTGTTCTTTAAAGTCTGAGTCAAAATAGGATCTTCAGGAATTAAATGTGACTCGATATAGCTATCAATTTCTGTCCACATTTGTTGCATAGTTCATTTACCTTTGTTGCGTTGCGTGCATTTTATACCTTTATGCTCAGACTGCAATTTTAAAAGTTAAAAATAAATTGTAGCGATAAAAAAAGAGGTCTATAGACCTCTTTTTAAGATTTTAATTTAATAATTACACATTGAGGAGCTACGAGATAAATTGGGTCCCCAGGTACGGAAACCTTGAGAGTCAATATGAATTTGACCTGATGAATATAAGCCTAACCCCATATTTAAGCTGCTGCCGTACTGTGACCAGAATTGGCAAAGTCTGAATTTAGTATATTCAATATAAGCATAATCTTCAGGTTGTGGAACAGCAGGACCAATACGGAAATCAATTGCAGAATTGAATAGATGGCGTGATGAGCTTGCACCACCAGCACATTGATTTAAAGCTAAGTCTCGGTATACAGATGTCACAGTAAAGTCTGTAAGTACCTTTGAGGCAATAAGGTATTTAAAGATTCGTAAAGTAGGGACTTGATTTGCCCATAATTCACGATTTGGAACCATATATTCAGAACGACCACATTTTTGCCAATCACGAGCTGTACGTAATAATTCATAGCTAGGAATAATATTACCGACATCATTTTTTTCTAAGAATATTTCATAATCTCGGATTTGTTTTAAGTTGTCGCTTACAGCTGTCCAAGAGTTATAGGTATAAGGAATAACTTTAGGAGGAACTTTTCGATCAAAGGTTACATTTTCTTGAGGGATGAAAATTCTTTTACCCGGCTGAGATGTGGAACCTTGATTGGGATTAGATGAACATCCAATCATGATAAGTGGGATACAACTAAACGAAAGCAATGCTTTCAAAAAATGCTTCATTATTTAAATCAGAAGTTTATTAAAATCAGAAATATAATAATCTAAAAATTGAGAATTATTTATAAAATATTGAAATGAAATGTGTATTTTGTGGATAAAAAAAGATCAGCATGTGCTGATCTTTTTTTTAATCTTATTTTTCAAGATATTGTAATTTATCTTCTTTACCATTCCACTCTTCACGGTCAGCTGGTTGGTCGCCGATTTGAGTGATATTTGGCCATGTTTGAGACAGCTCTGCATTGAGCTCAATAAAGACTTCTTGACCCGCAGGCAATTCATCTTCAGAGAAAATTGCATTTGCAGGGCACTCAGGTTCACATAGTGCACAGTCAATACATTCATCTGGATTGATTACAAGGAAGTTTGGACCTTCGTAGAAACAATCAACAGGACAAACTTCAACGCAGTCTTGATACTTACATTTAATACAATTTTCTGTGACAACAAATGTCATGGCGACGGCTACCTAAAAAATTTGGTCTAATAACTAATGACGTATTTTAGGCAAAAACACATCAAACAAACAATTCCTTTTATTGATATTTATTATTTAAATCTATGAAAAGGGGAAATGATATGATTTTTCTTGATAAATGATAATTAATATCACTTAGCGATGTGTCTTTGTAAGACATATAAAGCTCTATATCGCTAAGTGAATTTTAAAACTTAGCTATTTTTTAGTTGTTGTGAACCAATCCAGTGTTTTGAAAATTGGTAAGCTGCTCGTCCTGAACGTTGACCTCGAGATTGACACCATCTTAAAGCTTCAGCATGTACGTCATTATTCATTTCTATGTTGGCTTTATTCAGATAACTTTCAACAATTTCTAGGTATAAGTTCTGATCCATAGGGTAAAAAGAAAGCCACAAACCAAAACGATCAGATAACGAAATTTTTTCTTCAATCGCTTCTTGAGGATGCAATTCTTTGTGTTGAGGCACATCTGCTCGCATGATAGGTGTGTTTTCATGCATAAATTCAGGTAATAAATGACGACGGTTACTGGTCGCATAAATAATAAAATTACCTGAGCCTGATTGTAATGAGCCATCTAATACACTTTTTAAACTACGATAATTTTCATCTTCTGCATTAAAAGCAAGATCATCACAATAGACAATAAATTTTTCAGGTCGATCTTTAATCATGTCTTGAATGAGTGGTAAATCAGATAAATCATCACGTTCAATTTCAATAAGTCTTAAGCCATGAGATTCATATTCTGTGAGTAGGGCACGTACAATTGATGATTTCCCTGTACCACGAGAGCCTGTTAAAAGAACGTCATTGGCAGGTAAGCCTTTTAAAAACTGTAAAGTGTTTTGAATGACCTTTTCTTTTTGGCGTTCAATGCCTTTTAAATCTTCTAAGTGTATTTTTTTTGCTTGTTGAATGGGTTTGAGTTGTTTGTTTTGCCATTTATATGCAGAAGTAGAAAAATCGGTGTTGTTGCGAAGTTCGGGTAAAATTTGTTGCACTTGTTGAAGTACAGTGGTCATTAACTTAAGAATATTTTCGGGTAAATCGATTAGTGCCATGATTTTTCAGCTTATATGTCCATATAGAAAAGGCAAAATGTTGCTTAAATGAATGTATACCAAACATTCGAGTGTTGCCAAGTAAAACACGTTTTAATTATTGAACTATTGATAGAAGTTCTGCATAGTTCAAATGTATGGATAATAAATAACAGCAGAGGGACATAATGTTGTTTAAAGATTTTGGAAATAGCATGAATCCACACCAATCTAAGCGAATTAAAACATTAAAAAAACAAATAGAAACGGCTGAGTCTTATGAAGAGTGGAAAGATTTAGCACTTAAAATAGATGAGGAAACAGGCGCACAAGCTTGGAAATATGACAATTCATCCCCTTATTTTGATGCTGAAACTATTGCACATCGTTTAATTCTATTGCGTCGTTATCGGTCGCAAAATCGTATTCCAGATTTAATGCATATATTACGTGAAGGATTAACTTACGATATTGCCAATATCGCACACCCCTTGCTGTTTACAGCCACCATGGTTGGAACAAAACAAATTATTGAAGATTATGTTGCCGAGGTAAGCAATAGTTTGGCTTTTGTGGCATCTGACCAATGCCAAACGATGAGTCACGAACAGAAAATTACGTTTTTTCAATCGTGTCAAAAAGCTTATGGTCAGCCTGCATTGATGTTTTCTGGTGGAGCGACTTTGGGTTTGTTTCATACAGGAGTATGCAAGGCATTACTTGAGCAAGACCTTATGCCCAAAGTTATGTCGGGTTCAAGTGCTGGGGCGATTATGGCGGCTATGCTTGGTGTTGCAAAACCATCAGACATGCAACATATTTTAAATGGCGATAGCTTTTTTAATGAGGCATTTAAATTTAGAGATTGGCGTGAAATTATAAAAGGGAATGGTGGTCTTGCAGATGTTAAGTTTTTAAAACAGTTTTTAAAGGCAAATTTAGGTGACTTAACTTTTGCAGAAGCGTATGAACAATCGGGCTTACACATAAATGTTGCTGTTGCACCTTATGATGCCTCCCAAGATGCGCGTATTATGAATACCTATACATCACCTGATTTGTTGGTTTGGAGTGCTGTATTGGCTTCTTGTGCTGTTCCTGTGTTATTTCCACCTGTACGTTTAACCAGTAAACGTCAAGATGGTAAATATACGCCTTATATGGCAACAACTACTTGGGTCGATGGCAGTGTGCGTAGTGACTTTCCGCAAGAGAAAATGGCACGCCTATATAACTTAAATTACACTATTGCTAGTCAAGTAAATCTGCATGTTGTCCCATTTATGCAAAGCGATGAAGATCGCTTTCGCAAAGATATGCTGAGTTGGCCTGAGCGCATTGTTCGTCGCCAAGGAAAGGTTATTTCTAGAGGGATGATGGATTTTGCTCGCGAACGTGTAGGAAGTGTTCCTGCGGTTAGGCGCTTACTTGATCATGGCTATGGAGTAATAGATCAGCGTTATTATGGCGATGTAAATATCGTAGGGCATTTTAATTTACGCCATTATAGTTATATGCTACAAAATCCTAAAGAACATCTATTTAAAATGTTGCAACGTGAAGGCGAGCGCGCAACATGGCCAAAAATATCTTCAATTGAAGTTCATGCACGTGTGGGTAAAACTATTCAGCACTGCTTGGAGCTTCTTATTTATCAGAAAGATAAAACTCAACATGCAGGCTCCCAATTTATTCAAATTTAGTATTGATGATTTTTGTACTAAAAAACTGAGATGTGCAACAAAGCCCCAAAGTCTGGCTTTAGGGCGCCGTGTATTTTATTTTCTTGAAGATCAACAACAATATTGGTTGAAAACGCATACTTTACAAATGAATGGAGCGCTAGAAGCGGCTTTTCAGTCTGAGCTAGATTTTTATTTAGCTTTAACCCAAGAGCAAGCTCAAAAGATTACATTGCCTTTTCAAGTATTGAATCATTCAAAATTAATCGATGATTTTCAGCTAGCGATGCCACTACTTATTTTACCGCATGCGAAAAGTTTATTTGCAGAAAGTCCGTATACGCTTACTACTGAACAAATTAAACATAAAATGATTCAGGCACTTTCGGTATTAGAAAATTTGCATGAAGCAGGGTGGGTGCATGCAGATTTAAAAAAGGAGCATTTTGTTGAGTATGCAAAAACAGTAAAACTTATTGATTTTGAGCAAAGCATAAAAATGAAAGATATTGCAAAAAATACAACTTTAACTGCAACACCACGTTATATGGCACCTGAATTATTTCATGCAGAAGTAAAAAGCATTGCAAGTGATATTTATGCTTTAGGTATTATTTTTTATGAATGGTTAAAACAAGAGCGATTTTTAGCAAGAAGTTATTATGACTGGGCTATTTTACATTGCCAAAAGTTAGAAATTGAATTGCCCGATAGATATTTATGTTTCAAAAGGATCTTAAAAGTCATGCTAAATAAGCAAAAACAACATAGATTGACTGATATTTCAGCATTAAAAAAGTACTTAATTATTGAAAATGTATAAGAAAAAATCAAAAAATAGCGTTTTGTTTTTTATTTAAACAAACGATGTGTTTTTTAATAAAAAGGGCTTGTCATCATCAAGTGATCTCTATAATATACACAGCCATTGGGGACGTGGCGAAATTGGTAGACGCACTGGATTTAGGTTCCAGCGCCGCAAGGTGTGAGAGTTCGAGTCTCTCCGTCCCCACCAATAATTACTGAGTGATCTTGGTAATTAGGCAATAGAGGATTGGTGTAATGGTAGCATGACGGTCTCCAAAACCGTTCGTCAAGGTTCGAGTCCTTGATCCTCTGCCAACTTAAAATCTAACATTATGTTAGTACCCTATGATGGGGACGTGGCGAAATTGGTAGACGCACTGGATTTAGGTTCCAGCGCCGCAAGGTGTGAGAGTTCGAGTCTCTCCGTCCCCACCATCATAATTAAAGCAAGGCATTGTCCTTGCTTTTTTATTGCTTGAAATTTAACAAATATAAATAAGTAGTATTTCTTAGGCATAAAAATGCCCATTAAAAAATGGGCACATGAAAATCCATTTTCACTTTTTCGTGTGAAGATTCAGTTTTAATTTGAAAAAAAATTAAGCCTTTAAATGATCTTCAAACTCTTCGCCAAGCTGAACAGCAAGGGCGTTACCTGCAAGTTCACAGGTGACTAAACCATATTCTTTTTTGAAGCTAAATGTAAAACCACGATTATCTGTTAAATTTTTTACTGAATATCCTAACTTTTCCAACCAAATACGAAATGCGATTAAATTTTTTGCCTTAACTACTTTTTTCACGAGAAAGCTCCTTGTTTATCCCTAAATATATTAATAGGGATGGATAAATCTTTTTAAAGGATAGAATTAAATAAAAATGAATTATGTTGATTTTTTATTTTCCATATTTCGTGAAAAATATTGATAATGTAGGGTTTTTTTAGTTTTTATTTTTATTAAATTATTGAAAAATAAAAAATAAATATTTTTTTAAATGGTTGGAATTGTTTTTATCTGATGTTAAAACATGTAAGCTTGAAATATTTTGTAAATATTCAACAATAGCTCATGCAGAACGTTGCGCTTTTATTTATATGTGAATTTTATTGTAATTATTGAGTGAGACAATAGGTTTGCTTGATACGTCAGTAAATACATATCAAGCTTTGATTAAATTAAAAATTGTTTTTTAACTCTCGAAGTTTTTGAAATTCTTGAACGTTATTTACACGTAAAAAAGGATTTGTTTTTAGTTCTAAGCTTATTGTGCTTGGTAGTGTGCATTGGTTTAGCAGACGTAAGTTTTCTACTTCATTTGCACGCTGAATAATATCTAGATTATTTGGCTCTACATGTAAGGCAAATTTTGCATTGGAAAGAGTGTATTCGTGAGTGCAGTATACTTTTGTACGGGGAGGGAGTGCAGCAAGTCGATTGAGCGAATGGTACATTTGTTCAAATGTACCTTCAAAAACACGTCCACAACCCATTGCAAATAGTGTGTCACCACAGAATAGTGTGTCTAAAGCATCAATAAAATACACAATATGCCCAAGTGTGTGCCCAGGAACGCCAATGACATTAATATTTAGATCGTGAAATTGAAAATTATTTTCATGTGATAGTGGGTGGTTGATGAATGGAATTTTTTTAAGTTCATCAGTCGGACCATATATGGGGATGTTTCTGTTTTTGATGAGATCGGGTACACCACCAATATGATCTTTATGCCAGTGCGTGAGCCATATTTGCGCTAAGTTAAATTGATGTTCTATGCAAAAATCTTCGACCAGTTTTGCATCTGTAGGATCTACGCAAATTACGTCATTTGACGGTGTATGTTCAATTAACCATATATAGTTCTGAAGCTGGTTTTTAACGTCAATAACATGAACTTTATAGGTCATACCTACTCACCAAAATTTAATTGAATGTTAATGTTCATATTACATATTTCCGAAAGGGATGTGTATTAAAAAAATGCGCCATATTGGGCGCATTTTTCATTTAATTTTAATGTGTTAGATTAATATTCCCAGAACATGCGTTGCATTTCTTTTGCATCTTTGGTTTTTGTTAAAGCTAAAGCAGCAAGGATTCTTGCTTTCTGAGGATTTAAGTCGTGTGCAACAACCCATCCATATTTGTCATCTGGTTGTTCTGCATTGCGTAAAACAAAGCCTTGCGGTACACGAGATGAGCGAACAATTTGTACACCTTCTGCTTGTAATTGATTAAGTGTAGGTACAAGGTATTTTGCTACTGAGCCATTACCTGTACCTGCATGAATAATCGCTTTAGCACCTGCTTTTTGGTAAGCAAGATAAGCATCTGGCAACATATTTGTTGAACCATAAACAATTTGTACAAGTGGTAAAGCATCACCTTTGATATTTTCAATATTGAACTCTGATGAGTTATTGAAGCGTTTTGCGACATTGCGGAACCAATATGGTTTGCCTTCAACAATTGTACCTAGTGCTCCCCATTGGCTTTGGAAGGCATTGGTATGAATGTTAATGGTTTTTGATACATCTCGTGCAGCAAAAATGCTGTCATTCATGAGAATCATGACCCCTTTACCTTTGGCACTATCTGATGCTGCAAGAGCTACTGCACTGTAAAGGTTGAGTGGGCCATCTGCTGAGAGTGCTGAAGGTGGACGCATAGATGCAACAAGTACAATAGGCTTATCTGTTTTAACAACAAGACTAAGGAAGAATGCAGTTTCTTCAACTGTATCTGTACCATGTGTAATTACAACGCCATTTACAGATGGTTTTTTCACTAAGTCATTTACTTGACGTGCAATGCTTAGAAGTTCTTTATCTGTAATGCTTTCAGATGCAATTTGTAGTGCTTGAATACCTGTGACATTGGCTAAGTTTTGAATTTGTGGAACGGCATTTAATAAATCGTCTACAGGGACTTTAGCAGCAGTGTAGGTTGCACTATTGGTTGAGCTTGCACCTGCACCCGCAATGGTACCGCCTGTTGCAACAACGACAACATTATTTTTAGCAAAAGATGAAATTGGAATAATTAAGCTAAGAGAAAGAGCTAACGTGGTTAATGTTTTTTTCATTACATTTCCTTATTTGTTGTCATTTATAAAACATCCTGAATGTTTAATTTAACTAAAGAAAACTGCTCAGGATATAGTCAAAACGAAATATCAAAGTGCAAAGCATCATTTAAAATGATGAATGTTGATATCAAAGGTAATGCAATAAAAAAGCCAAGTGTGAACACTTGGCTTGAGTTTTCAAAAATAATAAATTAACGCATTTTCGCTAAGAAGCGACCTAAGCGAGTAATTGCTTCACGTAATTCATTTTCAGCAGGAAGGAACACAACACGGAAGTGGTCTGGGGTTGGCCAGTTAAAGCCTGTACCTTGAACCAATAACACTTTCTCTGCACGAAGCAAATCGAGCATCAGTTGTTCATCGTTCTGAATAGGGTAGACATTTGGGTCAAGCTTAGGGAAGCAATACATTGCACCTTCGGGTTTAACGCAAGAAACACCCGGAATTTCATTGAGCATTTCCCAAGCAATATTGCGCTGTTCGTATAGGCGTCCACCTGGGCGGATTAAATCATTAATAGATTGGTATCCACCAAGCGCTGTTTGAATTGCGTATTGCGCTTGATGATTTGCACATAAGCGCATAGATGCCAACATATCTAGACCTTCAATGTAGTCTAAAGCGCGTGATCTGTCGCCTGTAATTGCCATCCACCCAGAGCGGTAACCTGCAATACGATATGCTTTAGATAAGCCATTGAATGAAACGCAAAGTTGATCGCCTGCAAGTGCTGCAACTGATACGTGCTCAATACCATCGTAAATAATTTTGTCGTAAATTTCATCTGCGAACAAAATAAGGTCATATTTTTTAGCAAGCGCAACAATTTGCTCTAAAACATGGCGTGGATATACAGAGCCTGTTGGGTTGTTTGGATTGATAATCACAATACCACGTGTATTGGGTGTGATTTTGCTTTCCATATCCGCAATGTCAGGATACCAGCTATTTTCTTCATCACATTTATAGTGAATTGCTGTACCGCCAGATAGGTTAACTGCAGCTGTCCATAGTGGGTAATCTGGCATTGGAACAAGCATTTCGTCGCCATCGTCCAATAAGCCTTGCATTGCCATCACAATGAGCTCGGATACACCATTACCAATATACACGTCATTGACATGCATGTTGAGAATGCCTTTTTGTTGGTAATACTGACAAATGGCTTTACGTGCAGGGAAAATACCTTTTGAGTCTGTGTAACCAACTGCATTTGGTAAGTTTAGTGCAACATCATTAATAATTTCTTGTGGTGCTTCAAAACCAAAAGGAGCAGGGTTGCCAATATTTAATTTAATAATTTTGTGACCCGCTTCTTCCATCTCATTGGCCGCTCGTAACACAGGTCCGCGAATGTCGTAGCATACATGCTCGAGTTTTGATGATTTTTTAATTTCACGACGGGATTGTAGAGTGTTCGACATTTTGATGTTCTCGGAATGAGTGGTAGTCACTTTTGCATAACGGTATAAATAGCTTTTAAATGTCTCTGTGGTTACAAGATCGAGATGATGTTCATCTTTGAGTAATGTAACTATTTTTTCATGCGTAAATCCTGCCTGTTGATATTGCTTAATAACAGGGAGTAGATTTTTAAAAAGAACGCTCTTTTTTTGCGACATTTTTTATCCTGAGTAAGAATATGGTTAAGCCTACCACTAATTTTGCTTACAAAAAAGCAATAAGTGGTTTAGTTGCTCACTTTTATTTGTAATTTTGCTTACTTTTTGCTTTTTTGATCATTATAGGTCTTTTGTAACTTGTAAAAATAAAGACTAGAAATTTTAATATGAATCACGTAAATATAGGATTATCCTATTTAAAACTGCAAGATAGAAAGGTACGTAATCATGGGAAAACTCAATAAAACAGACAGAGAATGGCAAAGAGAGTTATCACCAGAAGAATTTCGTATAACACGTCAAAAAGGCACGGAAGCACCTTTTACGGGTAAATATTGGAATACTCACCAATCTGGAACATATTTCTGTCGTTGTTGTGGGGAGGCATTGTTCACGTCTGAAACAAAATTTGACAGCGGTTGTGGTTGGCCAAGTTTTTATAAGCCAATAACGACTTCAGTAATAGAAGAACAGCAAGATGTATCGCATGGGATGATTCGAACAGAAATTACTTGTCATCATTGCGATGCACATTTAGGACATGTTTTCCCAGATGGGCCAGAGCCGACAGGACTACGTTATTGCGTAAATTCGGCATCATTAGAATTAAAATCACAAGAAAAAAATGATGAGGATACTTATCCATGACAAATGTTTATCAATTCGATGCTGAGTTATTAAATGGTCAAAATAAATCTTTTTCAGATTATGAAGGAAAGGTTTTATTGATTGTGAATACAGCTAGCAAATGTGGTTTTACACCACAATTTTCGGGTTTAGAAAAACTGTATCAAAAATATAAAGATCGAGGGTTCCTTATTTTAGGATTTCCTTGTAATCAATTTGGTGGTCAAGACCCAGGCTCGAGTGAACAAATAGGTGAGTTCTGCCAAAAAAACTATGGTGTAACGTTCCCTATGTTTAACAAGGTAGATGTGAAAGGTGCGGAAGCACATGTTTTATTCCGCTATCTAACAAATAATAGCAAAGGGGTTTTAGGTAATGGGATTAAATGGAATTTCACAAAATTTCTGATTGCTAAAGATGGCACTGTGCTTGATCGATTTGCACCTACGACAAAACCCGAAGCATTAGAAGAAGAAATTGAAAAAGCATTGAAATGAAATATTAAACAAATAAAAAAAGCACATTAAGTGCTTTTTTTATTTGTGTTTGAATACTTATTTATCCGTTAAAATTTTATACTCTTTGAGTAATGAACCAATTTGAGTGTTGTCTAGTTTATTTAAAAGTAGGTGACGTAAAAATTTTGGTCCAGGAATATCAATTTCTTCACCATCTCTTAAGCGCCCAGTTGCAGCTAATAAACAACGTATGTCGTATGTAGAGTTAAATACTTCAGGTATTCCTCGTTCTATATCGAGTAGTGTATACACGGCTTCCATTGGCGTACGTACAGAATATTCTGTAGTAAAAATACAATCGCGCTGTTTTGTTTCGGCAAATTGTCCAATAAATGCAAAATTTTTAGAACCACTAGGCACAACATCTGGACGATCACCTGCTTGGCGTGGCATAAAAAAGGATGTGACATAGGGCATCATCACGGGAACAGTTTTAGCACCTGTTCGAGCAAGCTCTGGAATTTCTTCTACGGGTACACCTAGATGGTAGAGCCATTCTTGGGTAATTTCCTCACCTGTACAGTCTTGCATTGGTTTTTTAATGAAGTCTCCAGGTTTTTCAACAAATAAAGAATAAACCCATACTACAATTTGATCTTTAGATTGATTTTTAAAGTGAGGTTGACGATTCACTGTCCAGCTAAGTAACCAAGATGAATCTTTTGCTGTAACAATCCCGCCTGTAACAACTTTTCCACTAAAAGGATCTCTTTTACAAATTTTTTGAATATATTCAGGAATGCGTTTATCAAGCGTGGTTACTGTTGCAGACTCCCATTTTGTTTCGGCAATATTTGAACAAAACTTTTCAGGACGTCCAAAGTTTGTATCTTTTTTTGCAATATTTTTCCATAAATCCCAAGCAGGTGCGGGCCCATCTTTTATAATTGCTGGTGTTTGATGATCACCTAAGTCTGAATTTTCAGTTAGTGAACCGATGGTTAAAAACACAAGATCATTTTCAGTTAAAGCAGTACCGCCATTTACTCCATCTTTTGTCCAATGAATATATGTTGCTTGCTTACTTGTTGGTGTAATATCAAAATCGACATCATTTACGACAGTGTTATATTGGAACTGTACGCCGTGACTCGTTAACCATGTGACAATTGGAAGAACAAGAGATTCATATTGATTATATTTTGTGAACTTAAGTGTTGATAGGTCTGGAAGTCCGCCAATGTGATGAATGAAGCGATGTAGATATAGCTTCATTTCTAAAGCTGAATGCCATTCTTCAAATGCAAACATTGTTCGCCAATATAGCCAAAAATTGCTTTCTAAAAATTCCGTACTAAAGACTTCATTAATACGCTTATTTTCCATTTCCTCACGAGTAGATAAGAATATTTTTATAATTTCTTTTTGGGCTTTTTCACTTAAGGTAAATAATCCGTTTGTTTTGGCATCTTTACCTTGTTCAATGGTCGCACGTTGTAAAGAATAGTTAGGGTCGTCTTTATTTAACCAATAAAACTCATCAAGTACACTAGCATTTTCAATTTCTAAAGATGGAATTGAGCGGAATAAATCCCATAAGCACTCAAAATGATTTTCCATTTCTCGACCGCCACGAATCACAAAGCCTTTTTCTGGTTCTTTGATTCCATCTAGTGCGCCGCCAGGGAGTGATTGTTCTTCTAAGATGGTAATATTATGACCTGACATCTGTCCGTCACGGATTAAAAATGCTGCTCCGGCTAATGAGGCTAAGCCAGATCCAACAAACCAAGCTTTTTTGTTATCTACATTTTTAGGTTTTCGTGGGCGAGCAAAAGCTTCGTAGTTCCCGTTGCTATAGTACATTTTCGATCCTTTTATTATCATTTAAATATTATAAATAGCACGTTTTTTAGCGCTCAGTTTTTATGTTCGGTGCTTCTTTGTAATTTTTTGTTTTTATTGAAAATATTTAAAAAATAAGTTTAATTTTTCTAAAAAAAGATGTGATTTATATTTAAAATCACATCCTTTTATTGTGGATCAACCAAGTATTTAAATTATAAAATTGCTTTTAAGCGTTGGATGACTTGTTCACATTGAGCAATATCTGCAACTAAAGCCATACGTACGTGGTTTTCACCAGGATTACCTTGTTCAGTTTCACGTGATAAATAACGACCTGGTAATACTTTAATGTGTGCTTTTTCCATAAGTAATTTAGCAAAGGTTTCATCGTTATCGACTTTTAACCAATAGTAAAAACCTGCATCGGGCTTTTGTAATGGAAGTAAATGTCCCAATTCATTTTGGAATAATTCAAATTTAGCACGGTAAAGCTTACGGTTTTCTTCAACATGTGCTTCATCATCCCAAGCTGCAATTGAAGCAAGTTGATGTTGAACAGGCATTGCAGCACCATGATAAGTACGGTATTGCAAATAGGGTTTCAGTAAGTTTGCATCGCCTGCAACAAAGCCAGAACGCATACCAGGTAAGTTTGAACGCTTAGAAAGGGAATGGAAAACGACACAATTTTTATAATCATTACGTCCCATTTCAGCACAAACTTCCAATAAGCCAACAGGTGCTTCATCGAACCAAAGCTCTGAATAGCATTCATCAGATGCAATGACGAAGTTGTATTGATCTGAAAGTGCAATAAGCTTTTTAAATTGTTCTTTCGATAATACTGCACCTGTAGGATTGCCTGGTGTGCATACAAATAATAATGCGGTTTTTTCCCAAACTTCAGCAGGAACAGCATCGAAATCGCCTAAATAATTATTTTCTTCTGTGCAATTGATGAAATATGGTTTTGCACCAGCTAAAAGCGTCGCACCTTCATAAATTTGATAAAACGGATTTGGCATGACCACATAAGGTGCATCGTCTCGATTTACTAAGGCTTGAACAAAAGAAAAAATGGCTTCACGTGTACCTGAAACAGGTAAAACTTGAGTTTCAGCACTTATAGAATTTAATTTAAAACGACGAGATAGCCAATTTGCAATACTTTCACGTAGTTCAGGTAAACCTTTACTATTTGGGTATGTAGAAAGGTGTTTAAAGTTGTCGATAATTGCTTGTTTTACAAACTCCGGTGCAGGGTGTTTAGGTTCACCAATTGAAAGTGGAATCAAAGGGAGATCCGCAGTTTTCACATCCTGAAAAAGTTTATTTAACTTTTCAAATGGATACGGATGTAATAAAGACAAACTAGAGTTCATGGAGCAAATACCGATTAACTTAGATTAATGTTGTACACAAACTTGATTAGAGGCTTCGTCTAATGCTGCTTTAAGTTGGGCAGCAAAAGTTTGAGCTTCTTCCTCAGTCATTGGAATGCCATCTTTCTTGGTGACATAGAAAATATCTTCAGCTTTTTCACCCAAAGTCGCAATACGCGCAGAGTGAATGTCTAAGCCTTGAATCATAAACAAACCACCGACACGTGCCAGTAAGCCCGGATGATCTAGAGTTGCAATTTCAACCATGTTTTGTTGAAGCACTTCATTTAACGTAATGTCCACAGTATTTTCAATATCGAAATGTCGTAATTGACGTGGAATACGACGTTGCATTAAACCAGGATATTGATCTGAATGACTAAGTGCTTTGACTAAAGCTTCAATTACTGTTTTTTCACGCTCAGGGTCTGTTAGCAGTGTACCAAAGCGGTCAAGTACAACGTAAGTGTCTAAACTAAAAGATGTACTTGCTGTAATAATGCGTGCATCTTGAACGTCTAAATTCATACGGTCAAGTACGGCAACTGTAGTGGCGAATAGGTTGGGTTGATCTTGTGTGTAAATAAAGATCTGTACTGCATCTTGTGCATATTTACGTTGAGCTCGCATGAGAACAAGCGGAGCTGTATTATCGCTGTGCTGTAAGATGGCACGAGTATGCCATGCAATTTCATCTGCTGACTCTTTAATGAAATATTCATCGCCCAATTCTTGCCAAACTTTTTCGACATCAGATAAGGCAAAGTCATTGACCAATAATTCGCTAGCTGCAAATTTGGTATCTTCAATGAGCATTTGATAATCCACAGGACGTCCTAAACCTGAACGAATTACATCTCTTGCATGGGTGTAAAGTTGACGCATAAGTGATGCACGCCAAGTATTCCAAAGTGTTGGGTTAGTTGCATTAATATCTGCAACTGTTAGCACGTACAGGTAGTCGAGATGCTCCATATCTCCCATTTTTTCAGCAAAAAGCTTCACAATATTGGGGTCAGAAATATCTCTTTTTTGTGCTGTGACAGACATGCCAAGATGGTTTTTGACAAGCCATGCAACAAGATGACATTCACGGTCGGTCAATCCGTGTGCTTTACAGAACTCAATAGCATCTGAAGCGCCAAGTTCGCTGTGATCACCACCACGACCTTTGGCGATATCATGGAAAATGGCAGCAAGATAAACAATGTCACGTCGGACTAGACGTTGAAATACTGAACTTACGACAGGAAAATCTTTTGCAAATTCAGGTGCTTTAAAGCGGTTTAAATTGCGCAGTAATAATAGGGTATGAGCATCTACAGTATAAATATGGAACAAATCATATTGCATGAGTCCCATAATTTGTCCAAAAGCAGGAATATAATTGCCTAAAACACCGTAGCGTTTCATGGCATTCATTGTTTCGTATAAACGATCTGGTGATCGAATAATTGACATGAATAATGCTTGATGTTCGGGATTATTTCTAAAATCTTGATCAATACGTTTTGCAGCTAAAGTAAGTAAACGCAAAGTACGTGCACGAATACCATCAATATCTGTTCGATTTGCCAATAAATAGAAAATTTCTAAAATCGCACTTGGTTTTTCAGAAAAAATTTTATGATGTTGAACTGCTAGCTTACCATCTACAATTTTGAAATTTTCGTTAATTTCTTCAATGTTTCGTTCGTAATCGGGCAAGCGAGGGGTAATGACAGATTCATTGAAGTAGGCTAAAAGCATTTCATTTAGTGTTGTGACTTGTTGAGCCGTTCTGTAATAACGCTTCATGAATTGCTCAATTGGATAATTTGCCGATTGACCTTCTTCACGTTCATAGCCAAAGAATGCTGCAATATCACGTTGATAATCGAATAAGAGGCGATTTTCATCTCGCTTGGTTAAGCGATGCAAGTAGTGACGAATTTCCCACAGGAAGCATTCAGCTTCTTCTAAAACACCTAATTCAAATTCAGAAATAAAACCTAAATGTACTAAGTCGTAAATACGATTAACACGAAAATGGCGTTTTGCAATCCAGCCAATTTGGTTGATGTCTCGAATTCCACCCGGTGCATTTTTAATATCGGGTTCTAAATTGCTTTCTGTGTTGTTATGTTGAGCATGGCGTCTTACTTGCTCGTCCATTTTTGCATCAAAGAAGGTTCTGTCTGTCCAAGATTGCGAAACAATACGTCGTGGCCATTTAGATAAATGTTCATTACCTATAATGAGTCGTGCTTCAATTAGCGCAGTTGCAACGGTTAAATCGTTTGTTGCTTGGGTAACACAATCTTGAATGGTGCGAACACTGATTCCAGGTTTGAAATTGCCCACATCCCATAAAGATGAAATAAAGGTTGAAATAAGTTGTTCTTGTTCTTTCGTAATTTCATGTTCAGATAAAATCATGATATCGACATCTGAATAAGGCAACATTTCACGACGTCCATAACCACCCACAGCAAATAAGCCTAAGTTGGTATTTTGAAGTTCGGCATGTTGCCATAAAAATTTCAGTGCTTCATCAATTAAATTAGAACGTGCAAGAATCACTTCACGGATAGACTGTCCTTGATCAAAATACGCTTGTAGCTGATTTTCTACATCTGAACGCCATTGATTAAGTGCTTTAATATCGTGGTCGCTTTTAACGTAATCTTGTAAAGGTAAAGTATTGATCATGAACAGTATCCGTTGTTATATCTTTAACTTAGTTTTGGTTTACAGAGACTAAGCTTGCCGTTAATTTTGCGAGTTCACGTGCCTGATCTGTCGATTCAGCACGTGCAGTTGCAACACCCATACGACGACGTTTAAAGCCTTCTGGCTTACCAAATAATCGTAAGTCTGTATTTGGATTTGCTAAAGCAAGATCTAAGCCAGAAAAAGATAGATTGTGATCATCGACACCTGCATAAATCACAGCACTTGCTGCAGCACTATGGCGAGCAGTATTTACAGGTAAGCCTAAAATGGCACGAGCATGTAATTCAAATTCACTTTGAAATTGTGAAGCAAGTGTGACTAAGCCAGTATCATGCGGGCGAGGAGAAACCTCACTAAACCATACTTTATCTGCTTTTACAAACAGTTCGACACCAAAAATACCACATCCTCCAAGGGCTGTAGTCACTTTATGGGCAATACGTTTTGCTTCTTCTAAAGCGGCGGGAGTCATGACTTGAGGTTGCCAACTTTCTACATAATCACCTGAATCTTGAAGATGCCCAATCGGATCGCAGAAAGAAGTTTCAATTTCACCTGTTTCTGGGTTTTTAGAGCGTACAGTTAATAGAGTAATTTCAAAGTCGAAATCTATTTGCGCTTCTACAATTACTGTTCCTTGATTTACACGACCTCCTGTTTGAGCATATTCCCAAGCAGCATCGACCTCATCGAAAGTTTTAACACGAGATTGCCCTTTACCTGAAGATGACATGACAGGTTTTACAAAGTTTGGATAGCCAATGTCATCACATGCAGCACGGAAAGATTCTAAGGTGTTGGCAAAACGGTAAGCTGAAGTAGGTAAACCTAGCTCTTCTGCAGCAAGGCGTCGAATACCTTCACGGTTCATCGTTAAGTTTACGGCTTTGGCAGAAGGGATGACGGTTGCAATATTTTTTTCTTCAATTTCAACCAGTACTTCTGTCGCAATAGCTTCAATTTCAGGAATGATTAAATGTGGTTTTACTTGATGAATCAAATTTTTTAATTCTTGGGCATCTGCCATATTAATTGTATAAGCATGATGTGCAACTTGCATTGCAGGTGCATTGTCATAACGATCTGCTGCATGTACTTCTACACCTAATCGTTGTAGTGAAATCACCACTTCTTTACCTAGTTCACCTGAACCTAAAAGTAAAACTTTAACAGCAGAAGATTGAAGTGGGGTACCAATAGTCACGCTCATGTAAATCATCCATGCTTGATTTTATGGACTTTTAGCATAGCAGAACTAGCACAACTATTAAGTGTGGATTCACATAAAATAATGATATTGTCTAACAATTTTTTTTATAACTTTATTCAACAATATCATCTTTGAAATTTAAGGTTTTTTTAGTGTCTATATATTAAAACGGCACTGGGTAGTATGTATAAACAAGCCCATATACCAAAGCCGCAGTGAGTGTTGCAGGTACAATTTGCTTAAATTTGAAATATAAGCCTGTCAGTACGGTGAAACCTACAAGCATGGCAAAACTTTTATTAGGAGTTTCTAATAATGGTGGCAGTGTAGCAACAACAAGCATAGAGCTAATAGCGGCAATACCAATACTACCCAATGCGATTTTTACCCACAATGCACCACGTTTTTGACTACCTTCAAGGCGCTTTTGAATAAAATAAAATGGACCAAATCGTGATGCAAAGTTAGCAACACCAACAATAATACCAATTAGGATAATCTCAAGATTCATGATGATCTCCTACAAGTGCTTCATCATGTTGTTTGAGCACATAATGTTTAAATAAGCCTGCAAAAATACCAGATGTAATACCAATGAAAATTGCAGCCGAAAGGTCGATAAAATAACAAGAAATAGCAGATACAATAATGGTAATAGCCACAATAAATGTATGTTTACGCTCAAAAGCAGCCAACAGGAAACTAAGGAATAAAGCAGGTAGTAAGAAGTCTAAAGCAGCTTGTAGAAATTGAGGTAAGTTACTGACTTGATCGGCAAATAAACCGCCAAGTAATGAGCCTAAAGCCCAAGACATCCAGCTAAATAAACTTAGACCTAACATCCAAGATTCAGACCATTCTTGACGTCTTTGAGAAAGCTTAATCATACCTGAAGCAAAGACTTCATCTGTTAAGCCCCAAGCCCAAATTGCTGTTTTTTTAAGGTTGAGTTTATTTTGAATTAAGTTTTGTAAAGCAGGACCATATAGTAAATGCCGAATATCTAAGGCAATAACGGTAAGAGCTGTCATCCAAATAGACGTGCCACTTCCTAATAACGCGACAACTAAAAACTGACTTGCACCTGCATACATAGAGCAGGAAAGAAACAAGGCTTCCCACGCAGTAAAACCAAATTGTGTTGCAGATACACCAAATGCAAATGAAACTGGAAGATAGGTAAAAATAATGGCTTGGCTATCTTTAGCACCTTGCCAGAATCCTGCGGGTTTTAAAATTGTTGTTTTTCCCAAAGACACATTTCACCTTACAAAGTATTAAACAAATAAATAAATGTAGATTGAGTATTCTAGCTGAATTTACTAGCATAGTGCCTGATTGTTTTACGTAGCATGAATAAAATGTTGAAGTTTAATGTTCGTTCTTTATTGATAGTTTCTTTATTGAGCAGTGGGTTGTTATTACAAGCGTGTGGAAATAATGATTCGAAAGATCAAACAGTTGAAATTAAGCCTGCACCAAAGCTGACGAATGATGCAACGACTTATGCACATTCAGCATGGGAGTTTATTAATAAGGTTGATCCGCTTGTTTATGCTAATAATATTGATCAATTAGAAGAACAAGTGCGTAAACCTGCACGTAAATTAAGTACAGATTGGCGTATCAATGTAAAAATGACAGACTCTGTGACGGAAGGTAAATATGCTTTGTGTCGTAAGGCTTTAACGAGTCTAGAAATTTGGGCACGAGAAGCAATTGATGAGTCAGGTGCAGTTGATCAGAAAAAAGCAGATTATGAGCGTGATAAAGCACAATGTAAGGATGCAATTGATAATCCTGAATTAGGCAATACAGATCCGAAAAAAATTGGTATTTAATTTCTAATAAAGCCATATAAAAAAAGCAAAACATTTAGTTTTGCTTTTTTTATAATTTTAAAATTTAAGCTTATGAGTCGATTAAAATTTTTAAGGCTAAACCAAGTAAAATAAGCCCCATAAAGTATTTTTGTACTTTAGCCCAAAAATAATTCTTTTGTAAAAATAAGGCAATACTTGCTGCAGAAATCACAATAAGTGCATTTACGGATAGGCTAATAGCAATTTGTACCAAGCCTAAATAAATAGATTGTAAAAATGTAGAATAATTAACATCTATAAATTGGGGTAATAGAGCAAGGTACATTAACGCAATTTTAGGATTTAGTATGTTTGTGATAAATCCCATACTAAAAAGTTTTAAATTGGAATCATGATGCAAGTTGTGAACTTCAAAAGGTGAATGACCTTTGGGTTTTAACGCATTCCAAGCTAACCATAATAAATAAAGTGCCCCGAGTATTTTAATGGTGTTATATAAATAGGGTAGCTTAAATAAAATAGCAGTAATGCCTAATGACGCCAAAATCATATAGAAAAAGAAGCCAAACCCCACTCCAAGCAATGAAATTAAACCTGCTTTTTTGCCTTGAGAGATAGATCTAGAAATTAGGTAAATCATATTTGGTCCTGGGGAAAGAACCATAATGAGAGAGATTAATGAAAAACTGATTAAGTTAGAAAGAATCATTGAGGGTGTTCGCGGGTGGTATGAGCTATATTTTGCAACTGTTGATAATCGAGGATTTCAATTTTCTTGAATGCGATTCTAATAATATCTTTTTTTTCTAAAATTTGTAATTCTTGATTAACGGTTTGCCTTGAACAAACAAGCATTTGTGCAAGTTGCTCTTGAGATAGATGGATGACGTTATGATTGATTTGTCGTAAATTTCCATATCCACCTAAAATAACCAATAAGCGTTGAGCAAGTCGTTGGGAAATAGTTTGTGTTTGAATGGAAATGAGTTCTAAAAATGCAAAGCGTAATTTTTGACTCGTTAATTTTGCGATATAGAACCAAAATTGAGGATTTTGTTCTAATAATTGAATTAAATCTTGTGCATGAATATGAAGAATAATTGATTTTTTAACAGAAATAGCATCATGAGAGCGAGGTTGTTGATCGACAAGAGAGATTTCACCAAACCACATAATGGGTTCTACAATTGCAGCAATAGCTTCTTTACCTTGAATATTAATATAGCCTAAGCTAACTGTACCATCTAAAACTGCGTATATGCCGTTAAAAAAATCTCCTGAAAGAAATATTTTTTGATCTTTTTCTATATGTAAAAGCTGCGCCTTATCTAAAATAAAATTTTGAAAAAGTGATGGAAGTTCAGAAAACCAAACATTATTTTCTAATTGTTTTATATAGTTTAGATCTAACATGAAATATCCTTTTTTCTTCTTATTAGAATTGTCGGGTAGCCGACAACTTGCCTATTTAATATCTTATATATTGTAAGAATAATATAAGCAAGGAGATTGCTATGACTCGATTAGAAAAATTATTAAGCCAATATGCTGCTTATCATTTAGACCGTAAAAATGTCTTTACACATTTTATTGGTATTCCTTTGATTGTATTTTCTATTCTATGTTTAACCGCAAAAGCTGGCTTTGTTGTAGGTGGCTTTTCAATGACGTTAGCATTATTACTTATTGTTGTAAGTGTCATTTATTATTTGAGTTTAGATGTCATTTTTGGTGTGATTATGGCAGCCATTTTTGCAATTGCTTATCCGTATGCACTCATGATTACTGAAATGTCTATTACTCACTGGCTTACATTGAGTATTTCAGTGTTTGTAATTGGGTGGGTTTTTCAGTTTGTTGGACATTTTTATGAAAAGAAAAAACCTGCTTTTATGGATGATATCGTGGGTTTAGCAATAGGACCATTATTTGTGTTGGCAGAGTTTGTGTTCTTAATGGGTTTACGTAAGCCTTTAGAAAAAAGGATGCTTGAGGAAGCACGAAAAATGCGCCAAGAGATGGATCAAAAATCTCTAAAAGCTGTAAATGCAGACTAATCTGATGCTTTAAACACATAAAAGCCCCATTAATAGGGGCTTTTATCATAAGTTTTAATGAGCGCTTAAATCGATTTTAAAATAAGAAAACAGCCAAATAATAAAATGAATATTCCGATATAAAACCGTATGACTTTAAGAGAGGGCATAAGCGTATCGGTTGTAGATAAAATCATTGGATTGCAGTTAGGTAGCGACGGTTTACTTCTTGCCAGTCAATGACGGCATAAAAAGCTGCAATATATTCAGGGCGACGGTTTTGGTACTGTAAGTAATACGCATGCTCCCATACATCTAAAGCGAGAATTGGGGTATTACCATGCATAAGTGGGGAGTCTTGGTTCGCACTGCTTTCGACTACAAGTTTCTTTTCAGGTGTGACGCATAACCATGCCCATCCACTTCCAAAACGACTAATCGCTGCTTTGGTAAAAGCTTCTTTGAATGCATCAAAACCACCTAGCTCTTGTTCAATCGCAAGAGAAACTTGTCCAATTGGATTGCCACCACCTTGTGGACTCATAATTGTCCAAAACAGAGAATGATTGGCATGACCACCTGCATTGTTAATCACGGTATGTTTTAAAGGATTTGGTACATCATTTACGCGAGATACTAAGCTTTCAACATCTAACTTTTCCCATTCTGTTCCTTCAATAGCAGCATTGATATTATTGATATACGTTTGATGGTGTTTAGTGTGATGAATTTCCATAGTTTTTGTATCAACATACGGTTCAAGTGCATCGTATGCGTATGGAAGTGCAGGCAGAGTATATGCCATGGAGAATTCCTTTTTAATTTATGTTGTATGTGTGAGTGTAGGGGAATAAGGATGTTTAGTAAATACAAATGATAATCATTATTATGTGTAATTTATTTTTATTTTATAGATAGATAATAAAAAAGCCCCGAATTCGGGGCTTTTTTTTCAATATAATTTATACATTGAAACGGAAGTGTAAAACGTCGCCATCTTGAACGATGTAAGTTTTACCTTCTAAACGCCATTTACCAGCTTCTTTCGCACCGGCTTCACCGTTGTATTGAACGAAATCATCGTAAGCAATACATTCAGCACGAATAAAGCCTTTTTCAAAGTCAGTGTGAATAACGCCAGCAGCTTGAGGAGCTGTAGCACCTACTTTAACAGTCCAAGCGCGAACTTCTTGTACGCCAGCAGTGAAGTAAGTTTGTAAACCAAGAAGTGAATAACCTGCACGAATAACCACGTTCAGACCCGGTTCTTCCATGCCCATTGCTTCTAAGAATTCAGCGCGATCTTCATCTTCTAAAAGAGAAATCTCTGCTTCAATTTGGTTGCAAAGCGGAACAACAATTGCATTTTCTTCGGCAGCTAATTTCTTAACAGCATCTAAATGTGGGTTGTTCTCGAAACCATCTTCAGCAACGTTAGCAATGTACATGGTTGGTTTTAAAGTCATTAGACCAAAGCCACGTACTAGTTTACGCTCATCATCATCAAGGTCAGCTGCACGAGCAGGTTTACCTTCATCAAGTAATGGCTGAATTTTTTCTAAAATTGCTTTAGTTGCAATTGCTTCTTTATCGCCACTTTTAGCAGATTTTGCTAAACGAGTAATTGCTTTTGCAACAGCTTCAAGGTCTGCAAGTGCAAGTTCAGTGTTGATTGTTGCAATATCATCTAATGGGTCAATTTTACCATTTACGTGAATTACGTTTTCATCTTCAAAACAACGAACAACGTGTGCAATCGCATCTGTTTCACGAATGTTTGCAAGGAATTGGTTACCTAAACCTTCGCCTTTAGATGCGCCTGCAACTAGACCTGCAATATCCACAAACTCCATAGAGGTTGGAATAACGCGTTGTGGTTTAACAATTTCTGCTAATTTGTCCATGCGAAGATCAGGTACAGGAACGATGCCTGTGTTTGGTTCAATCGTACAGAATGGGAAGTTTTCTGCAGCAATAGCAGCTTTAGTCAATGCATTGAAAAGTGTAGATTTACCAACGTTCGGCAAGCCGACAATACCGCAATTAAAACCCATGAAATGACTCACACAGTGTTATATGAAAAATTGTGAATGATTTTACATGAAAGCCATGACAAAGTCAGGTCATGGCTTCTGAGTTTTTTGAAAAGCACGATGAATAAAGGAGCTTTGTATTTGGAGATGTTATATTGGGGGAGTGGCGTTCTAAAATAATTGGAATTTGATCACCAACTTAACCGCCTCGACATTGTAATTTATATGTCGTATGACTAAAGTAGAGTCGTATAAAAATAGGACCATTTTTAGCTATTTAGGAGAATTTATGCGAACTTTGTACCAGTTTCCTTTATCACATTTTTGTGAAAAAGCACGTTGGATGCTAGATCATAAAGAACTGGAATATGTGGCGCATAATTTAGTCCCAATTGTACATCGTGTATTTGCAAAACTAAAAACAGGGCAATACAAACTGCCTATTTTGCATGATCGAGAACAATGGATTGCTGATAGTACTAACATTGCGTTGTATTTAGATGAGGTTTATCCAGAGCGTACATTATTACGTGCAGAAAAATTACAAAGAATTGAAGCCTTAGAAATTAATGATTTAGCCAATGAGTTAGGACGACACGTACGCCGTTGGACAATGGCACATGCGCTTTCTAAAGATGAAGAATCACTTGATCTTTTAATTGGTGAAAAAGGCTATTTACGCCAATTTGAAAAATATTCCAAACCCATAATGAAAAGCTTAGTTTCCAAAGGCTTGAAATTAGATGAAGCACAGATTCAAGATTCTAAAATTAAAATGGATGAACTCGTACAGGTGTTAAATCAAAAACTAGTAGATCAACAAGGACGTTATTTTGTTGGGGATCGTTTAGGTTTGGCAGATATTGCCGTATGTTCAATGCTTGCACCTATTTTGGAAATTGAAGGCACACCGTGGGAAAAAGAGCATGGTGAAATATCATCTGAAGCGTTTAGAGTGTTTAAAGTAGCATTGTTGGATATGCCTCTAGGGCAATATGTATTACGAATTTATCAAACAGAACGTAACGCTCGAGTAGATTGGCGTGGTGTTTAACGTGATTAAAATGTCATAAATAATTTTTAGAATAATTCCATATTTTAGTGAAAAGATGTGGAATTTTTTATTTAAGTTCTCTTTTGATCATAAAAAATACGATAAATGGCAAGATAATTGAAATTTTTTTCAATTATCTATGTTATATCTAATATCAATCTTATCGCATTGTTCCAAACATAAAAAATAACAGGAGGATATGATGGAGTTAGATCGTTACGACAAACATATATTGGAAATTTTAACCAATGAGGATGTGAATTTAAATGAGCTGTCTGAGCGTATTAATCTATCTGTCAGCTCGGTACATCGACGTATAAAAAACTTAATTGATACTAAAGTTATTTCAGGTTTAAAGCGTGATATAAATTATCAAAAATTAGGTTTTAGTTTGCATGTTTTACTACAAGTTTCACTGAGTAAACATGACACAGATACTTTTGCAAAATTCTTAGAAGAACTTGAAAATATTCCTGAAGTGATTAATGCATTTTTAGTGACGGGGCAATCGGCAGATTTTATTGTTGAAGTAATCGCAAAGGATATGGAAAATTATAGTGAAGTGTTATTACGCAGAATTGGCAAAATTGAACATGTCGTTGCGTTACATTCGAGCTTTGTGATTAAAGAATATAATGTATTTAACTGTAATGGTTTGTTGAGTGGGGTTTAATTTTTTCTGAACGTATAGAATGAAGTTTGGTTGAAACATCAAACTCATGAAAATAGTTCTTAAATTTTTAAGCATTGAGCTTTTAATTGCCTTGTTGTGGATAGGCCTAGATACTTTTTATGTCTATTTCAAAGTTCCTTATATATATTCCAAATATTTAGATACTTTGTGGTATTTACTGACTTATTTATTCTGGCTTTGGGGAAGTAAAGCATTATTTAAACAGTATACAATCATTAAGAAATATGGATTTAGATTAGTCCTTGCTTTTGTTCTTTGGATTCTGACATTACCCATTTATTTGGTTTCAATATTGAGTTTTCATGTTGCGATGAGGTGGTCACTTTAATATCATTGAAAATGATTACAATATTTTAAACAATATAAAAAATGCACCCTAAGGTGCATTTTTTATTTACTGAATAGTTTATGCATCTAATTCTGCAAGAACGGCATCAGTGAATTCAACGTTTGTATATACGTTTTGAACATCATCAAGATCTTCAAGCATATCAATCATTTTCATGATTTTTTTCGCTTGATCGATATCCGTGATTTCAGCTTTCGTAGAAGGACTCATTACTACTTCAGCATTATCTGATTTAAGGCCAGCAGCAGATAAAGCATCTTGTACATCACCAAATGCTTCTGGTGTTGTAATAACTAAGATTTCATCTTCATCAACTTCAATATCTTCAGCACCAGCTTCTAATGCAACTTCCATGATTTGATCTTCTAAAGAAACATCTTCAAAAGTAATCTCACCACGTTTTGTAAATAAGAAAGCAACAGAACCATTGGTACCTAAGTTACCATCAGTTTTAGAGAAGCAATGACGTACATCAGGTACAGTACGGTTTAAGTTATCTGTCATTGTTTCAACAATAACTGCAACACCACCAACGCCGTAACCTTCGTAAGTAATTTCTTTTAAATCGTCGTTATCTTCGCCACCAGCACCACGTTGAATAGCACGGTTAATCACATCACGCGTCATGTTTACAGACAATGCTTTTTCTACAACAGCACGTAGACGAGGGTTGCTACCTGCATCTGGGCCGCCTAGTTTTGCAGCAGTTGTTAATTCACGGATGTATTTGGTAAAAAGTTTACCTCGGCTCGCATCTTGTTTTGCTTTGCGATGCTTAATATTGGCCCACTTGGAATGACCCGCCATGCGAAATGCTCCTTGTAGATTGGCTGTATGCCGATCGAATTGTGCAAATTCTACCATAAGCGGTTTTTTCGGATAAAGTGTTTCAAATCAAGATTTGTTCAGTTTAGTTAAACTTTTTTTGAAATATGTGCCTTTGACACAAAATAGAAAATATGAACGGCTATTTTTATCGTTAAAGGGTTTGAAAATGTAAAGTTGAAAAGAAAAAGGGATATAAAGCGCTTAGGTTTTATATCCCATATTTATTATTTTGCTTCTGGAATCACGATATCTAGACCCACTTTATCTTTATAAAGCTGTTTAAGTAAGGCTAAGTCATGGTTAATTTCTGTAGGCTGGATTTTTCCTAAAATACCGCCACGCTTATTTTTTGAGTCCGCATACATTAAAACAATAGGAACATTTGCAGCTTTTGCAATATGCCAAAAACCCGTACGAATAGGGCGGCGTTCTTCACCATTTTTTGCACGGGTCGCTTCTGGTGCAATGACTAAGTTAAACTTATCGTTCTTTTCAAAATGCTCAACCATTTGTGACACGATATCTTTGCTCGATTTGCGGTCGACAGGAATACCACCCACAGCATCTAAAAGTGGTTTGAATGGTCCTTTAAATAATTCTTTTTTAATGAGTGTATGAATTTTTATATTGTAAATTTGGAATAGGGCAATTGAAAGTACAGCATCCATCATTGAGGTATGTTCGAAGCCAACAATCACTTGTTTATCTTCGAGTACATTGTCTTCAACTTTGTAAGTCCAGCCTGATAATTTGAATGCAGTATCGCCAAGAAATTTTTTTAACATAAGAATGAATTTAACGTGTAAGCTCGAAATGCCTAATTTCTACTTATTCAATAAAACAGTCAACATTAAATTTATAAATGCGATATAGAATGGTAGTAAAAGTAGTGTTTTGAGAAATTTTGTGCTTTAAATTTGGAGCATGAATGGCTAATTAATATAAAAAATATTACTTTAAATATAAAATAAGTATTAGTTGTGGTGATTTATTACTATCCAAATTTAAAAATACTTATTAGACTTTTGTCGTAAATGAAATCTATCTGTTCAAATTAAATTCGACTATTCATTCTTTGGAGTGGTAAATGACGTATTTTCCAGCATTTGTGTTTGCTATAGCAATGTTAACTATTGTTGTTTTATGGTCTGTTGTTGAATTTGCTTTACAAAATCGTAAAGATGAATGTTTAGATTCTCCTGAAATTTAATAATAATTTTGCAGATATCCGTACTTAATATATTGAAGTTGTGAGTGATTTTTTAATTATACACTTTATGATTCATGTATTTTAAAATTCTAATGCCAACTAAAAAATATTAAACGCTTAAAGTTTAATCAAATCATTGAAATTCATAGTCTTATCCTTGGTTTATTTATATTCAATTGTTCCTAAAATAGCTTGTGTTTTATATTCTTCTTAGTTAGTATTCTTGGCGATTGAACTTATTGTATGAATAATTTCAATATATAGGGCCTATAGCTCAGTTGGTTAGAGCAGCGGACTCATAATCCGTTGGTCGACAGTTCAAGTCTGTCTGGGCCCACCAAATTCGAAACCCCGTAACTCTTTGAGTTATGGGGTTTTTTACGTCTATATGGTGTAAAAAAGATACAACTATTTCGGACCGTAAAGTGGTCCATCTTCTCGAAAGTCCGATGGGGCCCTGTCAGGTCCACGAAGTAGCTCTCCTAGACTTCCTGCACGCTCATTTACGATGCAAGTAGAATCGTGGATGTTCCATCACAGATGTCAGTACATCGCTCGAGCTAGGCGCAGAGGAAGTGACAAAGGTGTGGGGGATTTGTGAGGTTTACTTGGTCTGTGGTTTCCCCCTAGTCGGTTAGGGGGATAGACCTGTTTGTTGTGGGGAGTTTTGCAGATATAGGTTGTTCTGCTTTGGCTTAGAGACCGTGGTAGAACTTGTCTATGAAATTACGAGTCTTGAGGACCAGTGTGTTCATCAGGCTCTTACGTTCCGATATCTTCGGACGAGTGATCGGTAGGTCTTTTACATCTTCACGGCTTGGCAGACGCTTAGTGTATTCGTACTGTCCGAGGACCGCCTTCATTACTTCAGGCTTGAGCGATTCTTGTTGACATAGCTCATCGAGTGCCTTTTCCTTCTCCACGTCCCAGAATGCAGAAAAAGCCGCTTCTACGCTCTGTCCGTTTGCCATACGAGGGATATTTTCATCGATGAACTTCTGGATTAGCTCTTGCTTGTCGTACAGGTTGTGGTTGGTCGAGATTATATCTTGCACTTGTGCACGATACTGCTTCTTCTTCTCGGGGTCTTTGTTGTTGACGACAGATTGTAGCAAGTTGAGGATATAGCCCACATTGACGGTATCTCTATGGATCAGTTCCAGTTGGAAGTTCACATCATTTAGTACCGATACTTTGTCTTTAGGTTGCACGATGCGTACATTGTTGTAGAGATACTTATATTGCGATGTGTGGCTCTGGAATGCTGCTTTATCGAGGGCTGTATCGTCTTGGTCATACTCTACGAAGTTTTCCAATTGTGCATTTATTCGCATCACTTCACGGAAGGCCTTCACGTATTCCAATTGCTGTTCTTCGGTCTGTAGGGTATTTGGTACTTGGTCAGGATCAGGGGCAATACTGAGCAAATTGGCTACAGCGGCATTGTATTTTGCCTTGATGCTCTCGAAGCTAGGAATTAGTACAATCTTTTCTGCTTCTGCACGATTGGAGAAGAGAGTGAGTGCTTGGTCAGTTGCTTGCTTGAGATTACGGAAGCATACAATGTTCCCGAATGGTTTATCTGCATTCAGGATACGGTTTGTCCGTGAGAATGCTTGGATTAGGCCATGATACTTGAGGTTCTTGTCGACATATAGGGTGTTTAGTGGTTTAGAGTCGAAACCTGTGAGGAACATGTTCACGACCAGCAAGATGTCGATTTCTTTTTTGCGTACACGATTGGCAATGTCACGGTAGTAGGGGTAGAACTCTTCACCTGAGTTGAAATTCTGCCCAAACTTAGCATTATATTCCGCAATATACTGATCTAACTTATCTCGATTGGACTGACTGATTTTGCTTGGTATATCAGCCGATTCTTCTTCGATTAGTCCAGTTTGGTCATCTACAGTACGTTCCTCATTAGCTGCAAAGGAGAAAATTGTGGCAACAGTGAGAGGATTATAGATTTCTCCATTATCGATAGCGTGTTGTTGTTTTTCTTGTTGTACTTTCTGGAATAGATCGTAGTACTGGGTTAGGACGTCTACCGAGCTGACACAGAACATGGCCGTGAAGGTTTTGTTTTTGGTCTTGATGTGGTGATTGTCGACAATGTAGCGTGTGATCATTTCTAGGCGAGCAGGATTGTCGTAGAGCTCTTTAGTGTCTATACCTTCTACATCTTCTTCATAGTTGTTAGTGCTTTCTAGGCCATTGCTGGTGTATTTACCCAAGTAGGCAATTTGGAATGGCAGAACATTCCCATCACGGATGGCATCTGTGATCACATACTTATGCAAGCATTCATCGAAGAGTGCATTGGTCGTGATAGCAACCTTACCTTCTTCGGTGTCTAGCTTGAGTTGGCTGTTATCCTCGAAGATAGGTGTACCCGTGAAGCCAAACATCTGTGCTTGGTGGAAGAACCGCTGGATGTTCCTGTGGGTATCCCCGAACTGGCTACGATGACATTCATCGAAGATGATTACGACTTTCTTGTCTTTTAGATAGCTGATCTGGTCTGCATAGCGGTCGTTACAGATGGCAATATTTAGCTTTTGCAGGGTGGTGACAATGAGCTTGTCATGGGTTTGCCCGAGCTGTGCCACCAGAGTACTTGTATTCTTGGTGGTATCTACACTGTTTTCCTTGAAGGCGTTGAACTCTCGGACTGTTTGCGTATCTAGGTCACTACGATCCACAACAAAAAGTACTTTCTCTACTTCAGGCAAGCGCATGATGAGCTGACTGGCCTTGAAGGAAGTTAGAGTTTTACCTGAGCCTGTAGTATGCCAAATATAGCCATTCTGTGTGGATTCTTGCACACGTTGGATGATTTGCTGTACAGCATAGATTTGGTAGGGCCGAAGTACCATTAGACGCTTTTCTACTTCCAAAATCACCATATACTCTGTGAGCATCTTCGTGATGTGTGTATGGTTTAGGAAGTGTGTCGCAAAGTCATCTATCTTGTGGATGTGTTTGTTTTCGAAGTCTGCCCATGGGAAGGTGAACTCGAAGTTGCTTGTGCCAGTAGAATAGTAGTGTGTATGGTCACGGTTGCTGATGACAAAAAGCTGGATATAGTTGAACAGACCCGATCCACTACCGTACGCATCTTTGGCATAGCGTTGCGTTTGGTTGAAGGCTTCAGGAAGTTCCACGCCTGCACGTTTTAGTTCAATTTGTACCAATGGTAGGCCATTGATCAGCAAGGTTACATCGAAGCGGCTGGTATGTCCGTTGCTTGCTTTATGGTCTATGGCAATTTGGTTGGTGACTTGGTAGATATTCTTGCTTGGGTCTGCAAACAAGAAGTCGATATGTCGAGTAGAACCATCATCGAAGGTTACAGGGAAGCGATTACGCAAGACCTTGGCACAGTTAAAACTATTGCCAGCCTTGAGATGGTTGAGGACTTGTGCCCATTCATTTGCAGAGAAAGCAGAAATGTCATTCGCACGTTCCACTTGCAGCTTGAGATTACCCAGCAGTTGCAGTTCGTCTTTCACCTCAACTTCTTGGTAGCCGAGCTGCTTTAGTTGCTGGATCAGTTCATGTTCAAGTTGAGCTTCGCTTTGTACGGACATCTCTTTCTCTGACTTTATTCTTGGATTGGGTAGGTGGAGCCATCTGACCGAAGTACCAACATACTATGATGCTTTACCCTCGAATACTTCATGTCAGATAGGGGTTGCTTCGTGACTTATACAAACATTTGCTGTAACAGTCCTTTCTTCCAAAGCTTGGCTTGTTCTAGCTGTTCCGATGCGACATCGATTTTTTGGTCGATAGCAGATAGGAAGTTAGCGATTTTGGTTTGCTCTTCTAGCATTGGTAAATGAATTACTACATTCATAAATGCTGTTTTTGAAATATTAAATCTAGTTGATCCTTGTGCCAAATGTTTGATTTTATTTCTAAATATCTCACTTCTAAAATAAAAGCTAGCATATTCTGAATTCAATATCTCTGCACTGTGCGGTCTATATCCAAAACAAAAGCTATTTAAATATAATGGAAATTCAAAATCATCTAGTATCGCGGAACAGTAAGCTACTTCATCTGCTGTTTCTGATGATGTAGTAAAAAAAAGATCTCCTTTTTTAACTATATTTTGAGTATCATTTGGCTGAATATTGACGAAATTGACATTATCTAAATTAATTTTGCGATGATCGAAAATTTGTTTATATGTAATATAAGCTTCACCTTCACCGAAATCTTCTTTTGATTTTCCAACTAGCCCATTGAAGCTTTGACCTATTTCATTTAGTTTTTTACTTTCCCACTCCCCAAACTCAGCACCATCATCCGCCTTGAAGCGAATTTGCTGACTGAACAGCTTTTGCATCATGCCTTGTTTATATTGGCCTAGAAGGTGGAGTTTTTGTGTCAGTTGATTAATCTTTTCATCTACTGCGGAAAGAAAAGTGGCTATTTTTGTTTGTTCGTCTACTGTTGGGAAGCAAAAAGGGGTTGCTTTAGCTTGTTCAATCGTGAAATGAGAAATTGTTCCAGTATGCGAAATACTTTTTAAATATTCTCTAAATTTAGGACTGATGAAAAAATTATATAGGAAGGATCCATTAATAATTCCAGATGCTTTTAACCAAAGTAAATCTGCATCCTTGAAATAAAGAGGCTCATTATTTGGAACTAAGTATGGAATACCGATGCTGCCACCGCCTGTGACAAGTAAATCATCTTTTTGTATCTTTCCTGACTTTTTAGCTAATTCCTCGAATAGTTCTAGAGATATATATGCTTTTTCATTTTCTTTATTTTTGAAGATCGAAACTACATCACTAGTACGAAAAAATGGGACGCCTGTTTCTTCCCATTGATCTTTAAAAACACGAGAAGCTGAAGATATTCCTATGATCTTACCTAACAGTTTTTTGTCCCAATTTCCATCAAACTCTTTGAATCTTAGCTTTGGTGCAGACATTACTTCACCTCCGCAAACGGTGAATCAATGCCAAGTTCTGTGCAGAATTCAGCAATCACTTGATCTGTTTTCTTGCTTGCTTGTTCAAGGTCTTTGAGTTGTTGAGCAATGGCATTCAGATCAATTTCATCTTCAGCTTCAAAAGTATCGACATAGCGTGGAATATTCAGGTTGTAGTCATTGTCTTTGACTTCTTGTAGTGTCGCAACTTTGGCATATTTCTCAATGTTCTGACGCTGTTCAAAAGCTGCAATGATCTTATCGAGATGCTCAGGCAGTAGCTTGTTCTGGTTCTTTTGCTTGTCGAAGTCATTGCTTGCATCGATGAACAGAATGTCACCCGTGTTTTTACGATTCTTTTTGAGTACCAAAATACATGTTGGAATGGATGTGCCGTAGAAGATATTAGCAGGTAGGCCAATGACTGCATCAATCACGTTCATCTTCTCGATGAGATACTGACGGATGACACCTTCACTTGATCCACGGAACAACACGCCATGTGGAAGAACAACGGCCATGGTGCCATGCTCATCCAACTGGTGCAGCATGTGTTGTACAAATGCCATATCTGCTTTCGAACTTGGTGCGAGCTTACCAAAACGACTGAAGCGTTCATCCTGTAGGAAGATTGGATCTGCTGACCATTTTGCCGAGAATGGAGGGTTGGCAACGACTGCTTCGAAACGGAGGTCAGTATGTTGTGGACGTGTGAGCGTATCTTCTTGCTTGATGTCGAACTTAGCAAAGTGAACATCATGCAAAATCATATTCATTCGTGCCAAGTTATAGGTAGTACGGTTCATCTCTTGGCCGTAGATCATATCCACATCTTGGACTTCACGTTTTACACGGAGAAGCAAAGAACCTGAACCACAAGTCGGATCATATACAGAACGTAGACGGTCTTTACCTTGGGTTACGATTTTGGCAAGTAGAGTCGATACAGTTTGTGGGGTGTAGAACTCGCCAGCTTTCTTACCAGCACCCGAAGCAAATTCACCAATTAGGTATTCGTAGGCATCACCCAACACATCAGATTCAGAGTTGCTGAGGTCAAAGTCAATATTGTCGAGGTGAGTAAGGACTTTACTGACCAACTCATTACGATCATTGGCATTATTGCCGAGCTTGGTCGAGTTGAGGTCTAGATCCTCAAAAAGATTGGCAAAGTCATCTTCCGACTCTGCACCTAAGGTACTACGCTCAATACCACGCAAGGTATCGGACAAGTCATCCAATACAAAAGCACCTTGGCGACCACGTTCTGCAATGGTATGGAACAATTGGTTGGGTGCTAGGGCATAACCCACTTCATCGATGGAGTTTTCTTTGATTCCTTGGATGAGTTCTGCATGATCGGGATTACTGTCATCGAGTTGGTGATATTGCTCGCTAACGCCTTCATCCTTCAACAGTTCATTGGCAAAGGCAATGGCTTTTTCCGAAAGGTATTTGTAGAAAATGAAGCCAAGGATGTAGTCACGAAACTCATCTGCACCCATCTTTCCACGCAAGTCATTTGCAATATTCCAAAGGTGTTTTTGTAATTGTTGAAGTTGCATTTGTGTCATGTTGCCCAGAACCTAGAAAGACATATATTTTGTGGTAGTTTAGCGTGAAATTGCTGATTTGACATAGCTTTCTTGGAGAGAACGACAAAATAGGTCGTAGCGATCTTATGTGGTTGTAGAGATGGTGATATGCCGTAACTGGCTTGCTTTTAGAGAGATATTATTTTTATGGTCTTTATTAGATGACAGGAGTGACCATGAAAAAGCATTACCCAGACTTAGATCATGTATCAGATGTACTTGATTTGGTGCCATCACGACAAGTCCGTTCCGTATCTCGAGCAATGCGAGTATGCAACGATACCCAAGCAAGTAATGTTGCCAAACTCTGTGCAGTACTTGAAGTCTTGATCTAACTCGAACCACACAAAAATTTATATGTCCCGATGTACTTAGAGTGCATCGGGATTTTTACGTTTACAAGAAGGAAAAAATATGCAACCACGTATCGATGACAAAGTGGGATATCACCTGATCCATACCTTCCAATGCAACAAGTTGTCAGATCGAGCACAGGGGAAATTACATTACCAACTCTGGCAGCACAACGAGAGTAATACCTTGGGCATTGCCTTGAGCCATAACGAGTCTACAGGTGGCTTTAGCGCTGAGCTTATCTTGATCGAGGATGTCTTGATGGTCTTAGGCCAATTGCACAAAGAACAAAAGCCATTCCATGCCACGGTATTCAAGGAGCTCTTTATTGGCAAGTCAGTCAACAATGCAAGTTTCCTTGGCGCAGTCTTGGTAGATCAGCAAGTGATTCGTTTACATCCGCAGACGACACGATTATTGGAAGTCATGGAAGATTACCAAGAATGGCCGACACGCTTGCAGGATATACCTGTGGTGGATACAGCAAAGGAAAATACTACGCAGCCGAAAAAGAAACAAGGCAAAGTAATTACTACAGAAGAGGAGCCAACAACCGATGCAGATCGTACAGCGTAGGGAGCACCTTGGTCAGATTTACGACCAAGCGATTGCGGATGCCATCTCTAGCACCATGGACATGTTGGAAGCGCAATACCAAGAAACCTATCAAGCCACCCTACATGGGTGGTTTGTTGTTTGTGAGGGGGAAAAGGACCTGACGGACCCATTTACTCATCTGACCTTTAGTTTGGCCGAAAAGCTCAATACAGGCGAAGTCGAATTTGTAGAGAAGAAGCAAGATTGGTACGAGGTCTACATCATGCTGAACGACAATGAGGGCATCTTGGTCTATGTTCCGAATCGGCTTTTTCTGCCATATCAACTTAACGTGATCTGAGTTTGCTACAGCAGACCAGCCAGTACCTTTTTACAATTACTTCCGATGTGAGAACAACTGATGACAAAGCATTCCTTATTCGCTTTGGGCCAAGTCGTGTCTACACGACATGCCTTAGCGTTTGCAGAAAAAGAGAAGATTGACCTCATGGCATTACTCATACGTCACCAGCAGGGTGATTGGGGTGATGTATGTGAGGAAGATCGAGAGTCCAACGAAGCCGCATTGGCGATGCAATCTCGGATCATGTCCAGCTACAGATTCGCAGAAGACAGTATTTGGATAATCACAGAGGCAGATCGTTCCGTGACGACCATTTTATTGCCCAGTGATTACTGACAAAAAGCGGATAGACCGAAAAAGAGGACCGTAAAGTGACAAGCTTTACGGTTTATTTTTTTTACGGGAGAAGAGGGGCAAGCAAAGATGCCTTTTGCAGATGGAGAGCTGTACTGTCTAGTAGTCCTTTGGTCTGATTTTGGGCTATTTCGGACTGTTTGGCTAAATATTATGCAATCGATTACACCGTAAAATTCCCCAATTTTATGTCAGAAAAGGCATTTTCCCCTTCAAAAAGCCGCCCAAGAGTGGTTTCGCCATTTTGTCGGTCTATAGAAGGGGTTTTATGGTTTTTTATCAATTGGTTAAATTTATATATTTATTTATATCAATCACTTAACTTCTTTTGTTTTTTTGGGTCTTTTGCTATTTTCACCCAAAAAAAGGGGGCTTTCCATCCTGATCGTGATTAGGTATAACGCTTATATATCTTGGATTATAGGAAAAAAGGAGGATATCTCGAAGAGGACGAGCACAATACGAGTTGCTACCGATTCTACAGTAGCGCATGACTTCCATTTCCTGAGTTGAAATTGAACTTAGGCAGATATTATCTATACGAAGCTATAACGCACTAACACATTGATTTCAAATAATTTCGATTATTTGGAGTGGGTTTCTGCAGCCAGAATTTGGAGGAAGTATGAAAAAAGAGCATGAGTGGAATCTAATCCGCTCTACAATTTTAGACCCAGCAAAGTATGGAAAAGAACAAGATGCACGTTCCAATTTTCCAGAAATACAGGTCAAAGGTTTACGGATAATCGTAACTGCGAAAGCAGTTCGTGGTCATGTACGATTCACTTGCGAAGGGAAGAAAGTCAGTCGAAGCTTAGGATCATGTGCCCATGACGAGCTAGAGAAGTTCTTGCCTGATTGGGTAAGACAAGTTGAGCAATACAATTTACGTTTATCGCAAGGCTTGGATCCTTTTGCAGAGGATGAGAAGAGCAAAAAGGATATGACATTTGGGGATTTTGCGAAGGAGGTTTACCTACCCAATGCCAGAGCAACCAAAAAGTCATATCGTGATGACGAATCACGATTAGAGAAGCACATTTTACCTTACATAGGAGGAAAGAAATTTGATGAGCTCAATGTTGCTATGGTGACAGAGCTATTACATGAGGCCAAAGCGATAGGGCTTAAACCTGCCACAGTGAATCGTATTCGGGCATTGTTATCAGTGATCATCAACTTAGCGATAGACCATGAGTTATTGGAAAGTAACCTAATGAAACGAGTGAAAAAGTTGCAAGAAAACAATCAGATCGAACGCTACTTGTCTGAGAGTGAGATCCAGCGACTTTGGCCGATTCTTGATGTTCCTGAAGATTATGGAATTGCGAACAAAACAATCGCAGCGGTTATTAAGTTTCTATTGCTTACTGGAGTTCGCAAGCGTGAGGCACTAGATATGCAATGGTCAGATGTTGATCTTGGCAAAGCATCGTGGCACTTGAAGTACAACAAGTCGGGTAAGGCACGATATGTCACTTTGAGCGAAGATGCAGTTGCGATTCTACGTGCTATGCCAAAAACATCAGCATTTATTTTTGCCAATCCAGAAACACAAAAGCCGTATAACGATATTCGAAAAACATTCGACAAGATTATGCAAATAGCAGGGATTACCAATATGCGTATCCATGACTTACGTCATAGCTTTGCCAGTCTTGCAGTGAATAGTGGTGAGTCCTTATTCGTGGTCCAAAAGCTACTTGGACATGCGTCACCACAAACCACGCAGCGTTATGCACATTTGCAATCAAGCACATTGCATCAGGCATCAGCCAATGTTGCCAACATGATTCGTCAACATAGCGCAATCAACTAATCCATTTACTTATCTACAAATATTGGGCGTATCACCTACGCCCAAAGGAGTTCCTGTGTCTACAGTTCAGAAAATCGCCTTGGAGAAAGGCGAATATCTTACAGATAAAAATATATCTATTCCCAAGAATCAGTTTACTTTGATTCAGGCTGGTACTGGTGTTGGGAAGACCACCTTGGTCATGGAAAAGCTTTTGAGGGATTACGCAGTTGTAGTGATGCTTGTGCCCTCCGTGCTGAAAGTGACAGAGCTAGAGGAAGCTTACAAAAAGCAATTGAGTGGGACACGATATCATTTTTTCTATGACAAGCATGTACCTTCAGAAACTACTTTTGCATCAGATCGTAAGCATATGGTGGTATGTACCTATGAAAAATTGGACAAAGTGCGGGAATATTTGCTGAAAGAGTTTGATGGTAAAACATTGTTAGTTGTCGATGAGTGTCACAAACTGTATTCCGCAGGATCATATCGTGACGAGGCCTTGAATAGTCTCTTATATGCGATTAAAAACAAGAAATTTCCAACAGTGGTATTTCTTACAGCGACATTTACAGAGCATTGTTGGAACACATTGAATATTCCTTTAGACACAATTTATCAAGTCACTTCCGAGAATAGCTTAGATCGAAATATTGAGGTGATAGTGCTCAAGAAAGGAGACCAACACAGTTTTGTCCACTTAGTCATGGATCGTGCTAATGCCATGAAAAAGACAGGGAAGCGTGGCAAGATTCTGATCCGCCTGAACAACCGTAAAAAATGTGAGCTATATGCGAACGTGTTCGAAAATCTATTCGGGCTCAACGTGCTTGTCGTTCACAGTAAAAACAAGCATGAGGATGCTGTCCAAAAGATGTTCCAACAGCAGGAAATACCCAAAGATGTAGATATCGTCTTATGCACATCCATTATGGATGAGGCAATCAACTTGAATAATGGGCAAGATGACATAGATTCCGTTTTTGTTCTTGGTAAAGATGCTCATCCAGAAGAGTTGGTACAATTCTTTGGACGTTTAAGAAAAGCAACGGTTCCATGCTTTATCGTGTTACATACGAAAATGTCACTGGATACGACAATAGCACCTTACAAATTGCATGAGATATACCTGAAAAAGAATACGGAGTTTTTAGACAGAGTGAGTAAGGCTGTCGAACTCTTGATTAGCGTCTTTGCCGATTACCAGAACATTGTTGGAGATGACGAGGCTGGACAGTCTTCCAGTTCGCTTTATCAGAAGGTGAACACGTTGAATGAGACCTTCAACTACTTTTGTGGGGCGAAGTTATTTGCTGTAGTTAGAGGCAAATTACAGAAGAATCTAGCGAGTGTTTCTTCAGGGTATTACCGCATGGACAAAGCTTGTTGTTATCATAACTTTATGTATCTGGAATACAGACTTCAGCAGTTATTACCGACATGTACGGTGAAGCTACGAGAGGATCACACCGTACAAACGGACCAATCTATCTTGTCTTTTTTAGGGGAAACCAAGAAGACCAATGAGCAGATGTATCAGGAAAGTATTGATACTGCGATGGAAATATTCTTAAGCGTTGAGCCAAGTCAATCTGATTGCAAAACCAAAGAGGAAGACTTGGAAAGTCGCCAGATCACAGTCAGTGAGGATGACGAAGACACGGATTACTATGATGACGATACAGACGAAGGCGCACTGCCAGTCACTACAACCACTCAAAAAGATGCTGAGCAGAAATCAGAAGCGATTACCCTGAAAAACTATGGGGTTGCAATTTTACGAGAGCAGCAGGAAGATGAATTTTATGTGCAGAGATTGGTTGCAAAGTATGTTGTACCACATCCAAAAGTCACAGCAGAATTGGTGAGCACGATAGCGTTATTATCTACCTATATGGGTAATCTCGAGGATGTTTATCAGATCCTGAAACGCAAAGAGTCGGAAAAGGTCGTCACAATTGCCAAAGCCTATGCCAACAATATTGTTGTTCAATACTTTGTGAATAGGTTTTATCGCTATGGATCGGAACGTTATTTCAATGCTCATAAGCTGAGTCCAGTCGATGCTGCTACATTACTGACAGAAGCTTTTACGGCTGTGCAACAGAAGACACATATTCCTATGCGGACATTCATTGATCAGAAATTGGTATCAGGGATCAAATTGGACATGAAGACTCATCAAATGGTTATTGACCCAAGTAAGGCTGCTAATTTCTTTGTGCGATTTTTTGCAGCGAAGGACCGCAATGCGAAGAAACCCGATCTACGTTATCTTGAATTTCATGGGATCGTATTTGGGAACTACCAATACCTTGCTACCGCAAAATTGCAGGAAAAGACCAAAACGGTATCAGCACAATTCACAATGGGTGAGCGTATATTCGATTCTATGACAGGTGCATGTTTGTCAGATGTTCCATGCCCTTTGGTGCGTTCACGCTTGGTGATCGAGGAGGATGAGTTCTTTGACGATGCAGCTTAGTTAGGCATTCCAGCGATATAGTGACTTTTCGTTTTTTCTTGCTTGCTTCGGGATTTTGGGAAGTTAGGATGACCTGATTTCCCTTGATCTTTACTACTCTGTCAAACATCTATGCTCGGCAACAGCGAGGTGTGCTCACAGAGCTGTTGGGCAGAGCAGAAAGAGTGAGACAGCAAGGTGGAAAAACGAGGGCGATTGGAAGTTGGGAATTATTGGTTATTTTTCTTCGAGATTCGAAAAAGGGAAGGTGGTGTTTTGATTATTTTTACTTTTGTGTGTGTCTTTCCGTGAGTATTTAGAGCTTTGCTGGAAGAATACGTATTATTTATTTAAATGGCTAAACTCAAAACAGAATTAAAATTATACAAAAGAAATAACCGCCCAATACTTAGTTTGAGCGGTTATGTTTTAGTGACTTAATGGAGCGATAAGCCCACATTAAACATTAGAATTTATAGTTAAATGTTGCATTTACCCCATTTTCTCTAATACCACTACCATATTGACCTACATAGCTAAGACCAGCTGTTGCTACAGGACTGATTTGGAAATCTAAACCGGTTTCAATAAGTGCGGTATTTTTAGCAATTGCAATACCATCAACTGTAAATACACCACCGGCAATCGATTGAGTTGCTACTGGTGTGATATCACCATAAGCATGACGCCATCCAAGTGTACCTTTCAAGTTCGCTGATGCGGAGCCTATAGTAAATGGTACAGCAGTGCGAACACCAAATGTAGAGAAAGTGGTATTGGTAGTATTGCTTGCAACTTCTAGTGCGGCATCACCACCGGTTTCACTATATCCTTTTGTACGAAGGTTAACATGTGAAAGATTCACGAATGGTTCAATAGTTGCAGGTGCTAAATCAATTTGATAACCAACATCTGCAAATACTTGTGTGCTATGCGCATGGTAATCAGAGTTGAGAATTTCATTAGTATTGCCATAATTCACTGCACGTTTTCCATCAAGGCTAGACCCCGTATAAACAACGCCTGCTCTGAAACCTAAAGGTCCCCATTGGTTACCACCATATGCACCTAAATGCCAGTTATCTGATGTGGTTGATGCATAATGACCTTTGGCATCCATATCAGTTTTACTATAACCAGTGGCAATACCTAGATTCCAACCTGAAGACAAGCCAATATCTACACCTGTTAAGAAACCACCAGTTGATGTTTTTAGACCATTGGCATTGGCATTTCCTTTTTGATCGATCCAAGAACCAAAACCAGAAGCCCAGAAGCCTGTATTTATAGATTTGTCAGCTGGAACAAAGTGTAAAACAGCAGTTTGTTTTGAGCCGACACCATCAAAAGTTGAACGCAAACGGTTGTTGATTGTATCGGCAGTGATGTTTGCAGTTGAAACAAGGCCAGTTCTAATAGATGCATTGGTGTTGCCAGCAAGTTCTTCGAATGCCTGTTGTGCCTCTTCCGCAGAAAGTTGGAGGATTTTATTTATTACATTAGGTGTTTGTTCTTCTATTGTCTCGTCTAGAGTAAATGCAGCCACCCGCATATAAGGATTTATTCGGCCTCCATTTGGTGGTGTAGGTTTTTGATCTAGAGCATTAGCAATAGCAGCTTGGTTAGTAGAGGTTGTTACGGAAGCGAATGTAGTATCGTTACGATTAATTTTAACATCTACGCTATTCGTATTATGGTCAACACTTACATCTAAAAATGCACTTGGTTTTGATAATGTAACAGATTCAAACTCATTATTAACAGTGGATTTAGAATTATCATATTGAATAATAGTATAAGGTGAATTTAACTTGAAATTATCAAGAGTAGATACAATTACTTTACCACCTAGCTTTATATCTCCATTAGTAACTGTAATCATATCAGAGCCACCTTGGTAGTTGACTTCTACATTATAAGTTGATGAGTTGTTAAGTGTTAAACCATCCCCAACAGTAACTTGGCCTATCGAATTACCTATATTTAGATTGCCTGAATTTGTAAGTTTTCCGTCAATTTTCCAATTACCACCAAATATGCTAGAAGCATCATTGATATTCACATTACCACTAACATTAATAGGGGTGTTTATAGTGCCGCCTTTTGTTTGTGAATTATTGAGTACAATATTACCTATGATAGTGGTAATAGGTGCATTAGCCTCTTCTTTACTAAAATTGAAGATAGTCCCATTACCTGTAAGGTTACCGCCAATAGAAGCACCTTCTTTACTGAAGTTAAAAATAGAGCCAATATTCCCTTGAAGATCACCTCCGATTTCAAAGCGATCAGTAAAGTTAGCAGTGCTTTGCTGTTTAGTGACAAAGTTTTTTATACCTACAAGCTTACCAGTCCAAATAGCTTTCTCTTCAAGAGTTACATTAGTACCACCGTTTAAACTTAATCCAGATCTCGCATCAATAATATCGCCAGTCGATTTCGAACCATTATCTAAAGTAAAGTTAACGATTCCATCATTACCATCATTATTTAGGCTAGATACTAAAAGAAGAGTACCGTTATTAGTGATAGCTGTAGTGCCTTCACCAAATGTGAGATTTGCTATTTGATTCTGTTTGTCAAATATAATGGCTACAGTTGGAGCATCTGCTGAAGAAAGATCTGTTTGATTAACTGTTATTGTGCCTGAGTTTGAGATAAAGAGAGCAGAGGCCTTATCTCCAGTAGTAGTAATGCTACCACCAGTGATTTCAATGTTACCACCGTCACTAACTACAGCACCATACGCCTTACTACCAGTTGTAGTAATAGTAGTATTATGTACTGTAAGTTTACCACCTTGTGCATCAATATCATGATTATCTTTTCTGCGGTCATTATTGGCTACTAGAGCCGCTGTATTTCCAGTTGTTTTTATGATGGAATCATGAATTGCAATGTTGGATGAGCTCTCTGAAAGAGCAGCATAAGATTGACTTTCAATATTAATGTTGGATGCTGTGATTTCACCCGAATCTACAGCATGTAAAGCCGCTGCCCAACTATTACCATTATTAGCATTTACAATTAACTTACCGCCAGTTAAATTCACAGTTCCAGCACTTTTACCTTCATAAGCGCTATTTGTGCCTAAACCACCAGCTTGTACGGCATGGGCTTTTGCACCATTAACTGTAATGTCGGTACTACTAGTAATCTTACCGCCATTTTGGGCTAGAATGCCATAACCACGTTCGCCATCCGTGGTAATAGAACCACCATTTAAAGTGATGGAACCATTATCAGTCGCATGTGCACCAAAGGTTTGATCTGCAAGGCTATTAATATCAATAACTAAACCTGTTGCTTCAATAGAGCTGCCTAAATCTTGGCTATGAAGACCGTGAGCCTTATCTCCAGTAGTAGTAATACTACCACCAGTGATTTCAATGTTACCACCAGCACCGGCTACAGCACCATAAGCATTAGCTTCACTTGTTGTAACTGTAGTGTTGCTAACTATAAGCTTGCCACCTTTTGCTGTAGGGGTATATTTTTTTTGGTCATTGTTGGCGACTAGACCAACTTTATCGGCAGTTATATTAGAGTTTTTTATTTCTATTAGTGAGTTACTTTCAGCATGTGCTCCGGCAACTTTACTTTTAATAGTAACATTTGATGCATCAATTTCGCCATGGTCAACAGCATGTAATCCTGCTGCCCATCCATTAGCATTTTCTACTTTTAATGTACCACCAGTTAACACTACTTTACCTGCAGTAGTACCATCATATTTGGTAGGATTTGTACCTGTACCACCTGCTTGAACAGCATGTGTATTTGCACCATTAACAGTAATATTGGCACTGCTATTAATCTCACCGCCATTATGAGCCATTAGGCCATAACCACGAAGCCCATTAGTTGTAACGGAACCTCCATTTAAGGTGATTTTGCCATTTTCGAAAGCATTCACACCAAATGTTTGATCTGCTGTGCCATTAACTGCAATGGCTAGATTTGTTGCTTCAATAGAGCTACCTGAATCTTGGCTATGAAGACCGTAAGCCTTATCTCCAGTAGTAGTAATACTACCATCAGTGATTTCAATGTAACCACCATTTAATGCTGATAAGCCAATCGCATTAATACCTGTAGTTGTTATAGTACTATTTTCTTTAATTTGTATATGGCCACCAGTATCAGCGAAAGCCGCGACAGCATTATTGCCACTAGTAGTAATATTAGTATTACTTATATTAAGTATACCTCCTTTACCCTTGCTATCATTATTAGCAACTAGAGCAATAGTATTACCCCTAGTTGCTATTGTTGAGTTTTTTACTTCTATAAGAGAACCTGTTTCAGAGCTTACACCAGCAGAACCGCTATCAATTTTTATGTTATCTGCTATAATTACACCACCATAAACAGCATGTAACCCGAGAGCCCAGCTTGAGTTGTTATAAGGGGAACCATCAACTGTAAGTATCCCCCCGTTTAGATTGATTGTACCTGCTGAGATCCCCCCTGTATTGTTACCTGCCTGAACGGCATGAGAGTTTGCTCCTGTTGTATGGATGTTTGTATTATTTGCTGTGATTACACCATCAGAGTAAGCTAATAATCCATAGTTGCGTTGTGGTCCAGTTGTAGCTATTTTTCCATCATTAATAGTTAAATTACCTTTGTTAATGGTAACTACTGCATGTTGATTACTAGTTGTATTTTGTGCTGTGACTTCTAAATTTGATTGAGTAACGGGATCTCCACCATTTACTGTATAAGGTGCAGATTTAATATTATTATCAGCAACGACTACATTACTAGCCGCTGATAATAATAATGCGAGTGTAGTTAGTTTTGGAATGGCTTGAAATTTGAAATTATTCTTCGCTACTTCCACTTTAATTCTCTTAGTTTTAGAGCTTTTAGTTTTAGAGCTTTTGGCATTTTCAGAACAAACTTTAAATATCTGTAAAGATGAACACCATACAATTTTATAAATGTGATTCATTGTGACTTCCTATATCTCAATTCGATTTGACTGTTTTACATATTTTGTATAATGGATTATAGAAATCCTCATATCCTGATTTCTTGATTGGCTAGGTATGATTTTATATTTCTTTTGAGTGTTTAAAGCCTCCATTATGAACTTAGACAACTATATAAATTGGTTGGCGATTACTGTTTTGTGGTTGGATTAAATTTAACTTATATTTCACAAATAATATACATTTATCTATATTATTATTTAATGTGATGTGGTATGAGATCTTTTATGCATTTCTTTGGTTGAAATACGGTAAATCCATCATTTATTATCAAAATATTGACTACCTTATCATTTTTATTAAATATTTTATGATATTTAATTTGATTAAAAAACACACAAAAATATAGACATTTAATTTAATTACGAATATTTTAAAAAGGATTCTCCATGAATCGTTGTGTTTTGCACACCTCTTTTATTAGAGGTGTGTTTTTTATTCCTAATAAACAAAATTAAATGTAGGAAATAGTCAATGAATAATGAAATGAAATCTGAAAGGTCAGGGACTGAGGGAACTAACAACTTAGATCAAGAAATAAAGATTGACTCAGCTTCATATTATCCAAAGCCATATAAAAAAATGAATAGGTATGGATCTGAGCAATCAAGAAGTCAGAATCCAATTAATGTAAAAAAATGGTTAGTTAGTGGATGTCTTATCCTTTTTGTTTGGTATTACTTTCTAGAGTAGATTATTTGCAGATTATTTTTAAAAGTTGTTTTATTGTTATTTTTTTGTATATACAATATGTATCATATAAAAAATAAAAGATAACAAGAAATGAAGTATATAAATATATATGTTTTTATTATGTTATTTCTCTTAGTTATATTTATAGTATTGTCAGTCTATAGCTATAAAGACATTCAAGAGAAAGAGCGTAAACAACATGAACAAGTCACTCAAAGTGCTATTAAGGCTAAGATAAGTAATATATCTTTGTGCGAGTGATTGAGGGTACTCTAGAAAGAGTCTAGTTTATTAATGTTTGGTATTATTAGTCTCTCAATTATGAGAGAGCTTTGTGTTTTAAAGGGCTTTGTTGCATAAAGATTTGAGAGATAGAACTATCCCTAGTATTCCAAATTTAAGAGACAACTTGGATATGAGGGCGACCTAATTCTGTGAATTTATTTAAGTCGGCTATGCGTGCATGGATCTCATTCACCTGACTCGGAAAGCTCCTTGTTGTTAATTTATCGCCTAATAATTTGATGCAATGCATCTTGGTTTCCACCAAACTGCGACGATGATAACCAGACCACTTTTTCCAAAGTGATCTTCCTAGATGTTTGACTGTTTTCAATAACTCATTGCGCTCTATAGACATTGCTTGCTGATCTTTCCATGGTTTCGCATTTTTTCTTGGTGGAATCACAGCATGTGCATCTCGATCTAAAAAGACTTGTCAGCAATGCTTTTTGTCATAAGCATCATCTGTATAAACAGAATTAATTTGTTCATTCAAGGGAATTTGAGCAAGTAAATCTTCGAGCACTTGCGAATCACTGACATTATTTGTTGTGAGCTGAACTGCAGGTATTTGAAGAGTTTCAGCATCTATAGCAATATGAAGCTTACGCCATTGGCGACGATATTCAGCCCTATGTTTCTTATACTTCCATTCACCTTCACCTAGAAACTTCAAGCTAGTAGAGTCCACGAGTAGATAGAGACCATCACTACCTTTTTTATAGCTAATTGCAATATACTTTTGTCTTCTACAAATCGTAGTGTAATCTGGGCTTCCAATCTAATCTACAAAGCTTAATCAGACTGTGGACAAAACCTGACTCCATAGGTAAAGAGAGTCGAAATAGTGACTTGATCAGTAAGCAGCATTGAATCGCTGTTTCAGAGTAGGTTTGATTTCGACCTTGCTTACCTTGTGATTGTGCATACCACTGAGTTTTTGTATCAAACCAAATGAAAATATTACCTCGGTTAATTAAAGCTCGGTTATAGGATGATCAATTGGTTGTACGATAGCTTTTATGGGCAGGTTTATTCATTTTGAAATTATATACGATTGAATAGACCCTCTAGGCTAGGTTTGTGCAACAAAGCCGTTTTAAAGCAACAAATATGATATATCTATCATAGATAGAGGAGTATTTATCTTCTAGATCTTTATACTCTGTCAAACATCTATGCTCGGCTACAGCGAGGTGTGCTCACAGAGCTGTTGGGCAGAGCAGAAAGAGTGAGACAGCAAGGTGGAAAAACGAGGGCGATTGGAAGTTGGGAATTATTGGTTATTTTTCTTCGAGATTCGAAAAAGGGAAGGTGGTGTTTTGCTTATTTTTTACTTTTTTGTGCGAAGAGAGAGTATCTCCAAGTACCTAGAAGCCCTATATCCAGCATGACGGTATTTGTATATAGTCCTAATTCTGCGAAAGAAAACACTACAAAAATGGGATTTTGGCCAGCCAATTGGGAGAGTATTTGTACAATATTTAGTTGTGTAGTTGAAATATATTATTCGATTTATATAACGAATATGATTAACTCATTGAATAGCATGATCCTTCATCGAAGTAAAAAAGCGAAAAATATTTTTTTTTCTGATGATTCAGCCAATTCAATTAGGCGATTGATTAAAAGATTATTTATAAAAAATGGAGCTTACACAAAATAATTTACAGGCTCTAATTTACAGACTCTTAAAGAAAATATATTCTTCTAATAAATTATTTAATTTTAAATACTTAAGTGTGGGGACGTTTGTGGCTTTTATTTTTGGCATTGTTGGGCTCTTGGTTTATATATCAATATACTTATTTTTACTTCTTCTACCTTATTATATTGCTTATTCTTTGATTGACCCATCAAGCTTTTTAGGAGTCATTGGTGTATTTGTTTTAGGATCAGTGATAGTTCCTTTGTCTTTATGGGTCGTATTTTTAACTCTGGGAGGATTTTATGCAATATTTGATAAAATTAAAAGCTCGTCAGAAGAATCGGTAAATACCTATATAAATAATCCCATTAAGACGATTACCCCATTAGATTCACAATCTCCAAAAAATACAAAGCGAAATGTATTAATTATTGCAATATGCTCTGTGATAGGTATTAGTTTAGTTGTGCTTTTAGCCAATATCCAACATAACAATACGACTGCTATCGATATTGATGAAGAAAGTTATGCTAGTGAGGTACTTACAGGCGCTGATGAAATCGACGTTCTAGATGATACATCTGCTGCATCAGAGTCTTTATTTGATATGTATGGATATAGTGAAATTAATGATGATTATCTAGAAATGACGAGAGCTGTTAAAAATATTCTTAGTACTATAAATGCATCAGGTATATCGGGTGCAGCTAAATTAGTGCGCAATTGTTATGTTAGTTCAGATATTGATAAGCTTTATTGTGTTTATTTAGATAATGCTGCTCGTTTATTGGATAAAGAAGTAGCACGAGAAATGGGGTTTCAGCGAAATGAGTATTTAACTGATGAACGATCACAACAACGTGCAAATCAATATTTTTATACACCAACAAATAGCATAAATTTATCAAGAGAACATGCAGTTAAAATTGAAAAAGAATTAATGAACATATTGAGTTATGAAGTTAAAAAATTAAATAGTAATAGTACATTAGAAGAAACTTCAACCATTGCTAATAGTGTAGGTGATAATACATCTACGGACATGAGTACTGATTTGAGGCAGGAAGTTAACCAAAAATTTACACGTAAAGCTGAAACTCCAGTTGAATTTGATGCTGAGAGTTTTATGAAAGATGAAAATTTAGACCAATAAGTATATAGATAGTTTATAGATGGAGGTAGTTGTGAAGTACTTAGTATTTTTATTTTTTATTTTCTGGGGTAGTTGTGTATTTGCAGCAAACTGGCAGTATTTAGGAGAAACTAAAGAGTTTAGTATTCAGTTGGATACTGACAGTATAAAAAAAGTGAATAGCTCATATGGTTCTTATGGTACAGGGATTACTCAATTTTGGATCAAACGCACTGTGATTAATGATTTGTCAAAAGATGGATTAGGCTTAGGGGACTACATGATGATGTTATTTCATATAAATTGTAATCAGGATACTTTAGGAGTTAAAACTGCTATTAAATATAAAATGGGTACAGTTATTGATAACTATAGTCAATCATTAGTAGTTATGGAAGCAATCGTACCAGACTCATTGGGTGCAGAGTATTCTAGAGCTGTATGTAATAATTAAGTGCTTTATGAGTATATATCTTTATTAGGTTAAATATTCCAGTTTCCTCAGTACATGTTAAGTTTTTGGTGATGTAGCATAGGTATTTTTGCTTGATTCCTTCGTGATTTAGATAGGTAGATTTATCGGATTTCTCCCTTGATCTTTACTACTCTGTCAAACATCTATGCTCGGCTACAGCGAGGTGTGCTCACAGAGCTGTTGGGCAGAGCAGAAAGAGTGAGACAGCAAGGTGGAAAAACGAGGGCGATTGGAAGTTGGGAATTATTGGTTATTTTTCTTCGAGATTCGCAAAAGGGAAGGTGGTGTTTTGCTTATTTTTACTTTTTTGTGCGAAGTGAGGGTATCTCCGATTGCCTAGAAGGCCTATATCTATCATGATGGTATTTACTATGGTCCTATTTCTGCGAAAGAGAGCACTGCAAAATACTGCGGTCCTTTTCGGTCGTGGGAAGTTTACTTAGAAAACTTAGACTTAGTGACTACGGTCCATCCGAGAAAAGCAGAAAAATTTTGGTCCATCAGCGGTCTATCGTAAAAAATATAGGTGTATTTTCTTAGACTTACAATATCGTACACGATAGGTTTGTGGGGCGTAGAAAAGTACCAAACCCTTATGTTTCATGAGGTTATATGTTTAGAGAGCGGTCCTGTTGATTTTATTAGATTTTTGCATTTGTGGTATATGTAACATATTGTTTTTTATAGTGAAAAAATACAAGTTTACTCTTACTCATAATCCGTTGGTCCACAGTTCAAGTCTGTGTGGGCCCACCAAATTCATATATTTATATAGTAAAATATATAATTAAACCCTTAATTCTTAATGAATTAAGGGTTTTTTAATGTCTTAAGGATACTCAGGTGTACTCGTATAAAAACACCCTATTTGTATCCTCGCTTGTATCCTGTATAAAAAATAGAACTCAGGATACAGGAGCCTAGTTTAATCTAGTAAAATCAGAATTTTATGGCTAAATCTAAATTACTCACAGATACCCAATACGCGGCGTTAAAATCACAAGAATCTGAATACAGAATTTCGGATATTGTAGGTCTATATTTAAAAGTTGATGTAACAGGTAAAAGTCATGGTAGTTAAGATTTAAGAGTACAGTTGGTAAGTGGATATGGCTTGGGTTGGGAAGTTATCCAAGAATCTCAGTCAAAGAAGCTTGTTCAATGGCTATTAAGCATCAAAATGGTGAGCTTAATTTAAAAACCAAAAATGAGAAACTATTGGAAGCTAAACAACAAGAGAACCTATTGTTTGGTAATTTACTGATTAAATCGATGAATACAAAGCGAGGCGTGTGGACATAGCAAACTTTTAAGAAGGAATATTAATCCATAGAAAAGCATATTTTACCCGTATTCGGTGATTGTCTATTTAAAGACATACCTGCTTCAGAGTGGAAAGAGTTTTTTTAGGGAGAAATAGTTAAATGAACAAATATTCAATCGACTTGAGAAATTAATATCTTATTGTCGTAATGCTTATGATTTTACCGTGTTTAAAGACAGAGCAAATTATAACCCGCTTGTAGGGATTACTAAATTCCTAGATAAAGGCGAGCGCGATAATATGAAACATATAGGAATCAATGAATTTCCTGAAATGCTAGATAAAATTAGAGGATATAAGTCTCAAGAAATAAGTATTTGTTTAGAATTATTGATTCATTTGTTTCCAAGACCTAGGGAGCTTAGGCAAGCGAAGTGGTATCAATTTGATTTTGAGGAATGTGTTTGGGTCAGACCTGATTCAATAATGAAAAGAGGGATTGAGCATGGAACTCCACGTTCAACTCAAGCGATAAAATTATTAAAGACTTTGCAATCAATTTCAAAACGTGAAAGCGAGTATCTATTTCCATCGCGTGATAGTGTGTATATTAAGGAAATAACGTTTTATAAATTTGCTCTGCAGAATTAACTGAAGATATTACTACTAATAAAATAGGTATCAATGCAAAAATAGATACGATTAATATTTCAATACATAATAAAGTTTGATGTTCCAAGCCTAACCCAATAAAAAAAGGTATTTTTTTCCATCTCTGCTCAGGAATATTTTTTTGAATATAATTTTTTTTAATTCTTTGATCTATCTCTCTAAATATAGGATATGTTAAAAAAACTAAATTCATAATTACACTATAGAAGAAAATAATCCCAATAAATAAGGTAAGAAAAAACAATCCAATTCTTTCTAATGAATTACTAACATTTAAAAAACGATGAAAAAAAACAATCCACATACTGCCAAATAAAACTTGAGGAATGATATTTCTCAAGCTTTCTAAGATATATCTTCCCCCTTTTAGACTAAAAAGATAAGATTTTTTTTTATGATTGGCCATAACTAAAACCTACGTTAATACGTACTAAGAATAAAGAGTCAATAAAATAGTATGATGAATATGAAAAATTTATCCTAATAAACTTCTAATAAATATCTATAGTGTCTAGGATCAGTGTATGAAATTCAAATCTTCTGTTTTTTTTTAGAAGACATCATAAGCTATTTAAAAGTAAGCGTCCGCTGAATCCCACTTTTTCTAACTCATTAATACCGCGATAGTGTCCACTAAATTTTAAGTGGACACCTATTTATGGATTTAAAGACAGTTATAGACAGCACACCAACGCTAAAAAAGCCTCGTCGAACCTTCACGGCTGAATTTAAACATCAACTTATTCAGCAATGCCAGCAGCCAGATACATCAGTGGCCAAGGTCGCAATGCAACATCAGATCAATGCCAATCTGTTGCATAAATGGATTCGTCAATCCAGATCAATACCCCCTGCATTAACAACCCCATCTAGTCCACAGACTGACTTTCTTCCGGTCATGCTTCACCCGACTCCAGCCAAACAAGACGCACCTCCGCTATCTGTTCCGGAGAAGAATACTGTCGCTCATATCAGAATTCCACTGCATCAGAAACAATGTTCTGCAAGAGATCAGGTGATCGAAATCGAATGGCCAGTGGAATCGGCCAAGGAGTTGCTGCTTTTACTTCAGGGCTTGATCAAATGATCCGTATCGATGAAATCTGGCTCTCTACCCAGCCGATGGACATGCGTGCGGGTATGGATACGGCTATGGCGCAGATCATGAAAGCCTTTGGCTACATTAAACCGCATTGTGCTTACCTGTTCTGTAATAAACGTGGCCATCGCATGAAAGTGCTGGTACATGATGGACTGGGCATCTGGCTGTGTGCCCGGCGGCTGGAACAGGGAAAATTCCACTGGGCGCAGGTTCACCAGGGTGAAAGCATGGCGATCAGTCCGGAACAGTTACAAGCACTGATCCAGGGTTTGCCCTGGCAGCGCATTGGACGACAGCAGGTGGTGACGATGCTTTAAACCAGGCTGGTCCATTCTGCTATTCTCCAAACGTTCTATTTCCTCTGCGTCATGACCTCAGGCATACTGCGGTCATGAATACGCTGCCAGACTTAAGCCAACTGACCCATGAACAACTGCTGGAATTTACCAGACAGTTGGCAATGCAGCATCAGTCTCTGGCACAATCAAATCAAGAATTAGAAAAATCAAACCAGCAATTGGATGCCAAAGTTCAACATCTTTCTATTCTCAATCAAAAATACGAGCATGAACTGGCGCTGTTTAAACAGCACAAATTCGGTAGTAAAAACGAACATCTCACCGCAAAACAAATCCATCTGTGGGATGAGGCGGTCGAAGAAGATATCACAGCAGTCGATCTGGAACTGGAGCGGCTGAATGCAGATAAAACCGATGCAGCGACACACAAAGCCAAAGCAAATAAACCTAAACGTCGACTGCTGCCCGATCATCTACACACCATTCGTATTGAGCATGAACCAACATCAACCCAATGTGCTTGTGGCTGCCAACTCCGTCGTATCGGCGAAGATATCAGTGAAAAACTGCATTTCAGACCGGCACAGTTCTATAAGGAACAGCATGTGCGTGGCAAATGGGTCTGTGATCAGTGTGACACCCTGACTCAGCAAGCGATGCCCGCCTATGTGATTGATAAAGGCATTGCTTCACCTGAACTGCTCAGCCATGTGCTGGTCTCGAAATACGCTGATCATTTGCCGCTGTACCGTCAGCGCCTGATCTATCAGCGGGCGGGCATTGATCTGTCCAGATCTACTTTATCTGACTGGATTGGTCGCTGCGGTGTGGAACTGGAACCTCTGGCCAATGCCTTAAAACAGGTGGTGCTGCAACAGCGGGTGCTGCATGCAGATGAAACACCAGTCACCATCATGCGGATGGGTGAGAATGATAAAAAACCGAAGAAAGGTTATGTCTGGGCCTATGCCACTACACAGTACAATCCAGTTCAAGCCGTGATCTATGACTTTCAGGATAGTCGTTCAGGTCAGCATGCAGAAGAGTTCCTGAATGGCTGGCAGGGCCATCTGGTCTGTGATGATTACAGCGGTTATAAAGCACGCTTTAAATCAGGCGATGTCATTGAGGTGGGCTGCATGGCACATGCACGTCGTAAATTTCATGAACTGCATGTGACCGGGAAAAGTCAGATCGCTGAACAGGCATTAGTGCTGATTCAGAAACTGTATGCGATAGAAGCAGAACTCAGGAAAAAGACCGATGGTACAGCAGAACAGCGCCGCGAATACCGACAACAGCATAGTCAACCGGTGATGCAACAACTGTATGAATGGCTCAACCAACATCAACTGACTGTGCCATCGAGTTCTCCAACCGCCAAGGCGATCAATTACACTCTGAAGCGTTGGCCAGCTTTAAGCCGCTATCTGGATGATGGCAATCTACCGATTTGCAATAACTGGGTGGAAAACCAGATGCGCCCCTGGGCGTTGGGACGTAAGAACTGGTTATTTGCAGGTTCGCTGCGCAGCGGTCAGCGAGCAGCCAATATTATGACATTAATCCAGTCAGCAAAGCTGAATGGGCTGGATCCGTATGCCTATTTAAGTGATGTGCTGAAAAGATTGCCGACACATAAAGTGACTCAGATTGAAGAATTGCTACCACACCGCTGGAAACCTGAACCGAATTAAAAAATAGGCATGGGGTTCAGCGGACGCTTAC
>NZ_JCAKNA010000015.1:0-66863 GCF_059515885.1 Acinetobacter sp. FY683
GGCTTTGTTGCACAAACCTAGCATGGAAGGCTTATTCAGCAATATAATTTCAAAATGAATAAACCTGCCCCTAAAATCTATCGTACAACCAATTGGTCATCCTATAATCGAGCCTTAATCAACCGGGGTAATATTTCCATTTGGTTTGATCCAAAGACCCAGTGGTATGCACAATCACAAGGCAAGCAAGGTCGAAATCAGACCTACTCCGATACAGCGATTCAATGCTGCTTAATGATCAAATCTCTATTTCGACTCTCTTTACGTATGGTCACAGGTTTTGTTCAAAGTCTGATTAAACTCTCTGGATTAGATTGGACAGCGCCGGATTACACTACGCTTTGCAGAAGACAAAAACATATTGATATTGCGATTAGCTATGAAAAAAGTAGTGATGGTCTGCATCTACTCGTAGACTCTACTGGTTTGAAGTTTCTAGGTGAAGGTGAATGGAAATGCAAGAAACATGGGGCTGAATATCGTCGTCAATGGCGTAAGCTGCATATTGCTATAGATGCTAAAACTCTTCAAATACGTGCTGTACAGCTCACTACAAATGATGTTGGTGATTCTCAAGTACTTGAAGATTTACTTTCTCAAATTCCCTTGGATGAGAAAATTGATTCTGTTTATACAGATGGTGCTTATGACACAAAGCATTGCCGACAAGTCATTTTAGATCGAGATGCACATGCGATCATTCCACCGAGGAAAAATGCAAAGCCTTGGAAAGATCAGCAAGCGAGGTCTATCGAGCGGAACGAGTTATTAAAGACAGTCAAACGTCTAGGTAGATCGCTTTGGAAAAAGTGGTCTGGTTATCACCGTCGGAGTTTGGTTGAAACGAAGATGCATTGCATCAAATTATTAGGCGATAAATTAACAGCAAGGAGTTTTCCTAGTCAGGTGAATGAGATCCACGCACGCATGGCAGTCTTGAATAAATTCACAGAATTAGGTCGTCCTCATACCCAAGTTGTCTCTTAAATTTGGCTCACCTAGGGGAGCTCAGCCTTTCAAGCCTTTATGCAACAAAGCCGTTGAGATCTAAAGCTATATGTAGATCATGCGCTACATAACTAAGGACTAAATAGTAGATTGAAATGGTAACATATTGATTCTATTACTTATCATAGAGAAAGATGCAAGTTACTCAGTATTTTTATATTTTTTAATGGTATTTGTTCCTCGTTTTCTATTATATGTTAGGCGGCTCATCGAAATAAGCCAATAATTTTAATTATAAAATTATTGGCTTAAGTTTGATTGGGACTATTTAATAATTAAAAGACGTTGGCTTTTTATTTTTAGTTTGTGGTGCTCTATATATACATTGAAAAGCCTTTCAGCCATGAAGCCAAAAATGCGTTTTTGGTAAGGATCATATTCTTGAATATTTATACGGTCTTGAACCTTGAATAGAATATCGAATAGCCAACAACAATAGTCATTTACTAATTTTTTTTTGGCTATAAAAATATTGCAAGAATGCATTGTTATTTTTTTTTCAATACGGTTAAAGGCTGTCATATACTCAGGGTAATAGTAATTTATTGTATTTTTTAAAGTAAGCCAATCTTTTTTATAGTGATTTTTAAAGTATTGCTGTTTAAGTGTTTGTGGAATAAAGTATAAATGTCTAAAAAAATAGGGCTTTGCAGTAATAATGTCATGATTTAAGAGGAGATTGGTTACTTCATTTTCATTTAAAATGTATGAATCATTGAATTTGTAACCAGTTTTATTACTTGTTAGGTATCTTCTATAATGAACTAATCCTAATATATCAGCATGACTATTTTTCCACATCCAATATAAAGCAGTTAATTCACAAAAGCTTTGATTTAGTATAGAAATATTATCATTTGTATTGTCTGATAGATATTCTAATTCTTGATTAGAAATAGCTTTACCGACATGTATAGGTATATAAGTTGGATTTTTGGGGTAGTCTATTGCTTTATGTGTTGCGATATAAATTTCAACTTTCATAATAATTAATAAGGCATTTATTATTAATATATTTTAACATAATAAATGCCTCTTAAACTTTAAATATTATAGGTCTTCATGATAAAAGCTTTGAAGTACTAAGCCATCTTGAATATTATTTAGAATTTTATTCGCTAATGTTAGTGCTTCTTTAATCGTAACATCCATATCCATATAGCGATATGTACCTAATCTACCAGCGAAAGTAACATTTTTTTCTTGAATGGCAAGAGAGATATATTTATTTAATAAATTTTTATCATTCACAAGGCGGATTGGGTAATAAGGTATATCATTTTCACCACAAGAACGGCTAAACTCCTTAAAATAAATAGTCTTTTGGTGTGCTTCCCAAGGGGTAAAATGTTTATGCTCGGATATGCGAGTATATGGAATACTTTCATCACCATAATTCATGACTGCTGTACCTTGGAAATCGCCATCTGTTGTAAATTTTTTAAAGTCTAATGTGCGATATCCCAATCTTCCTTCAGAATAGTTAAACCATTGATCTAATTGACCCGTCCAAATGATATGTTCAAATTGAGAAGCTAATTCAGATTCAAAAGATGTATTAAGTTTGACCTTTATATTTTCATGATTTAATAATTCTTGAACAATAGGAGTATAACCATTAACAGGAATACCTTGATATTTATGTGAAAAATAATTGTCATCATAATTAAAGCGGACAGGTAATCGCTTTAGAATACTAGCAGGGAGTTCCGTTGGGTCACACCCCCATTGTTTTTTTGTATAACCTTTAAAGAATGCGTTATATAAGTCTTGTCCGACAAATTTTAAAGCTTGCTCTTCAAAATTTTGAGGTTCTATAATATTTTCATCTGCAATAGCTTCAATCCAAGCTTTTGCTTGCTGGGGGTTAAAGCATTTTTTATAGAATTGATTGATCGTATGAAGGTTAATTGGTAAGGAATATACTTCATTTTTATACGTTGTTTTGACACGATTAATATAAGGTTTAAATTCACCATATTCATTAATAAACGACCATACTTCTTCATCACTAGTATGGAAGATATGAGGTCCATATATATGTTCCATAACCCCTGTTTCTGAGTCGCGTGCTGTATAGCAGTTTCCTGCAATATGGTGTCGTTGATCAATGATAGTGATGTCGTGATTGTTTTCTGCAAGTTTGCGACCAATAACAGCCCCACTAAAACCTGCGCCTACAATTAGAAATTTCATAAAGTATCCAAAATTTTTAGCTTGAAAATGACAAATAGTCTAAATTTGCTTAGGAGGCTATTTAAAAAATTATATTCTTAAAATAGTCTCCATTGTATTAAATGTTTTTTAAAGAAATTGCATGAAGTTAGTCTTTCTTATATATTTTTCTCCAAAAATCTTCACTTGTCATTAATGGAAGCTTACTTGTATATTCAGCTTTCACATGCTTATATTTAAGAAGAATCAGAGTGCAGACATATATTAATTTTATTAATGCAATCAAACTTTTTTTCGTACTATGCTCTACTATATAGCCTGTATTACTTTCATCATGGCTATATAGAACTTTTTTATAACGGAAAATTTGACGAAAAGAGGCTCTAAAATCTTTTTTCTGATATCTTATTGCATTTTTATGCATTAAAAAACTGGGAAGAAGGATGCCATTAAGAGTTATATATCTTAAAAAAGTTCTGATAGGATTTTCACATAACTCTGTTGTATATTCTAAATTTAGATTTTGCTTATTAAGAGGATGTAAAGCTTCAGAAGGAGATAATGTAGATATTTTTTTCCTAATTTCACTAGCATCTATATTTTCTATTAAAAAATTTGGTCCCTTTAAGATATCTTGCATACTTAGGGCAAGAGCTTCAGCTGAAGCATAGTTATAAGAGAAAATGCAAGGTATAGACCACTTTATATATACTTTTAAAGTGGTTAACATTGAACCATTTCCGGCTAAAGTATTTACAATCGTTGTTCCTCTAAAGCCTAAATATCTAGTTAGAGGGCTTTCTTTATAACTAAAATCTTCCCCCCAGCAACATATACCATTTAATGTAATAATTTCAATATCGTTTTGTAGTGAGAAAAAAGCATCATCTCCTCTGACAAAGAAAGGATAAGGAAAATTTTTGATTTGTTGGATAGGAAATGCAAAGAACCACCATGCACCATAGTTTGCTTTTTGTTGTTGTGACTCTGCTAATAGTAAGTCAGATGTTTTAGACATATCTAATCCACAACTAATAGGCTGCCAACTTGAATTTTTTTTAGAAAAAATTCCTCCTTTTTCATGTAAAATTGAAGGAAATAATTCTCTTAATAATGCTCCAGAAATGGCAATGTTTTTATCTGGTTGTGTAAAGCTGAGAAAATTGTAAGCTCTTTTTATAGATTCAATTTCACACGATGCATCGTCATCCATAAACAAGCAATGTGTAAAAGTTGTATCATCTATTAAATGTAATAATCCTCTAGTAAAGCCACCCGATCCCCCTAAATTTTTATTAGGAATAACATGAACACCATTTGTTTCATCTGGGGTTAAATTGCTGGAATTATCAACAATAAACATGTTTATTTTATTTTTATACTCATTGTCATTTAAAAGTTGCTCTTTAACTCTTTTTATTGCAGGTATTACCCATTGCTTTCTATTAAAGTGTGTTACAACAATACCTAGTTTAATGTTATTAGGTTTTTTAGACGTACAAAATTGCATTTCAGAAATAGTAGTATCTTCAAATGATTCTATTTCGACAAATAACATACCATGATTTAAAATAGCCCACTCATTGATAGGAATATTAACTTCATTAAAAGTATTAAAATTGTATGTGGTTTCTTGTAACCATTTTGTAGAAGCACCAAGTTTATGTAAACCAATTTTTACTTTAAAGGAACCTTTTGCATGAACTTTTAGGAAAAGATCCTTTAAATTGCAATATTTTTTCCAAGTTTGAATTGTTAAGCCATTAAAAAAAGTATCATAAGTTACTTTTCCACCTTTATATATAAAGGTTTTTGATTTTTCTAAAGAATAGTTTGCTGCCGTGGTATGTGTTTTGATGTACAAATCTTCATTACAGCCAAATTGTATATTAGGCAAAATAAAATTTTGAACAGGGAATAATTGTAAGGTCATAAAATATGTCGCAGTATCGGTAATTAATTAAATTGATTCAGACATGGATTTTTATTTAGGGCTTTAAATGTTCTAAATAAAAATTATAATTTAACTATATTTAAGTCCAATTCATTATAGTGATAAGTATGTATTATACCTAAGGTTTTAATAATTTCAGGTGGTTTTTTTATGAACTTAAGTAGGAAGGTTATACTACCTTCCCATGTTCAAGATGAATCTTTAAATTACATACTCGATCAGCTAGTCCATGATCATGTGTAGCCATAACTAATATTCCAGCTTTATCAATAAAACTCTTTAATCGATTTTCAGCTTTTTGTTTAAAAGACTCATCTCCAACGCTCATCCATTCATCCATTAAAATTATTTCTGGTTGTATAGCCGTTGATATAGAAAAAGCTAATCTAAGTACCATGCCACTAGAATAGGTTCTTACTGGCATATCAATAAAACCACCTAGTTCACTAAAATCTACAACTTCCTCAATAATCTGATTAATTTGATTCTTTTTTAAACCAAGAAAAATGCCACGTAATTTTAAATTTTCTAATCCTGATAGTTCTGGATCCATGCCAAGCATAGAATCTAGCAAACTTGTTATTTTACCTTCTACTAATATTTTCCCTTGAGTGGGTTGGTATACTCCAGCTAAAACTCTTAATAATGTGGTTTTTCCAGAACCATTATGACCAATAAGGGCTAAGCGATCGCCTTGCTTTAAGGAAAATGAGATATTTGATAAAGACTCAATTTCAGGAATACTATTTGGCGTAGTTTGCCGAATAATACCACCAGCAGCATTAATTAAAGTTTTTTTAAATGACTTATGTTTAGCATCATAAATCGGAAATTTAACGCCTACATTTTCTAGAAGAATTTTCATATTAAATCCAAAAAGTAATTCTATGCTGATATTTTTTTAAGAGGAGTAAGGATATTACGAATAGAGATAATGCTAGGCATAATGAGATTATCCATTCGGAAAAACTAGGTATATGACCTAAAATAGGCTTTCTAAGAATTTCTAAAAAACTGGAAAAAATGTTGAAAGAAATAATATTCTGTTTTTCTATAGGTAACTGGTCTATGCTCCATAAAATAGGAGTAACGAAAAAAAGCAATCCCATAACACTTTGCACAACAGGAACCATATCGCGGTATCGAGTGCAGAATAAGGCTAGAATAGAACCTGTACTATAAAGAAATAATAAAGTAATTATTAAACTAGGTATTAATAGCAAAATATGAATGTTTATTGGTATTTTGAAAAATAAAAAAACTACTGGAATTAATAGACAGTTATGTAGAAGAATGCAACATTGTCTATACAAAACTCTTAGGATGAAAAGAGAAGCTGGTAATTTAATTTGTTTTAAGTAGGCAGTTGAATCATTGTAGATGCTACTACATTCTATGAGTGTTGATGATAAAAATGACCAAAAAATTAAGCCTAGGGCTAGATGTGGTAAAAAAGAGGATAATTCTTTATTAAATAATGCACCATATAAAGGCCCCATTGCACACAAAGTAACTAGCATGCTTAGCGTGATCCAAAAAGGTCCTAACACAGAACGTTTGTATCTGCCAAGAACATCATTCCAACCTAAAGTCATCCAAAGTTCGTGTTGTTTAAAAGCCTCTGCTAAATCTTTTAAATATGCAGACACATAGCACCCAAATAGTAGTGTAATTTGAAGATATTATATATTTTTTATATTTTAAAAGTAATTCTTTTTATAAGATGAGGGTTTATATTTAATTGAGATATGTTTTTTGAAAACAATGTGATATTAAGTGCTTGATTTTTTTTTGCTAGATTATTTACGAAGAAAAGTATTGTAAAATTTTTCTAGCATAATACTCGGAAATATTCTGACTAGTGATCTAGTTAAGAATAGTATATTAGCATGTATTGGGTGTTGTAATTTTAATTTTTTCTTTAAATCTAATAACTGCTTTTCGCTTTGAATATATTTAAGTCCCTTTCTACGCTTATGCATTCCGTTATCTACTCTGGCATAGACTAAAATATCTTCAAAATTATAGAGTTCATGACCTTTAGCAATAATCCGTAAAAATAAATTATAATCCTCCATCCATAAATGATGTTGGTATCCACCAACTTCTTCAATTACGGATTTACGATAAGCGATAGTCATATTATTAAATGGGCTACGAATTTTTGAAAAAATATACAGCTGATCATTAGATAGTGGAACTTTTCTACTCTTGAATGGAAGGTTTGGATTAGCTGTGAACTCAGCTATCTGTCCACCGCATATAGCAACTTCTGGATGAGAAATTAAAAAATCAATTTGCTTTTGAAAGCGGTTTGGAGTGGAGATATCATCTGTATCGACAATACATATAAGTTCATATAAACAGGCTTTTAACCCAATGTTTTTTGCAGTGCCCACTCCAACATTCTGATTTAATGTAATGATTTTCAGAATATTACCTAATTTTAATTTCCAATACTGAATCTTGTCATAAAGTTCTTTAGTTAAAGGCCCATCTTCTACTAAAACAATCTCTGTAGGTTTGAGTGATTGAAAGGTATAAATGCTTTCCATGCAAATATGAAAATGCTCAGGGTTTTCTTTTTTATAAATTGAGATAAGAACACTAAACATTTAATTATTTCTCTAATACTCTATTTTTCCATAATTGAATAATATTTTCATATTGATAAAATTCAGCAACTTCTAAGGAGTGATTTGAAAAAGTCTCTAATAACTGGGGTGAGGTTGCTAATGCTAGTATTTTTTCTGCTAACATTTCAATATCTTGATTTTTAACTAAGAAACCATTATACCCATTTTTTACAATGTCTTGTGGTCCATAAGGGCAATTATACGAAATAACTGGTAACCCAAAAGATTGTGCTTCAATAAGCACCATTGGTAAGCCCTCATATTTAGATGATAAAACAAAAAAATCAGATGTTTTATAAGAATAAGAAATATCAGAAACAACACCTTTTAAATAAATATTTTGTAATTTATTTTTAGCTATAAAGTTAGATAAGTAGGCTTTTTGCTCCCCTTCACCATAAATATATAAAGACCAATCGGGTATTTTATGTGAAATTTTTTTCCAGGCTTTTAGTAAATGTATAAAATTTTTTTGTTCAGTTAATCGACCGATTGCTAAAATGTGTTTGTGTTTGTGTTTGTGTTTGTGGGGGCTGGAGTTTATAGGAAAAGGTGAAAAGTTTGGTATAACAGTAACATTGTGATGGAATTTATTAAATTGCTGTTTGTCTTGTTGAGTTAGTGTTATAACTTGATTAATTCTAATGTATAAAAATTTACTGAGTAATTGTAGCCATTTCGAGCGACTAACAAATGATACGTGTTCGAGTGATATTAGTTTTTTTATTCCCACTAAAAAAGAACATAAAATAGAAAGTTTCCCCATATTATGTATAATGACGATATCATAATTATTAGAAATAGCATGCTTATTTAGTTTTAAAAAAAAGTAAATTATGTTTCCATATAATGGAATGACTTTTATATTCTTATTTAATTCGTATGCAGTATTAATGTGTGATGTGTCTCTATTAATTAAAGTTATATCGTAAGAAAACAATTCACAAAGTTTATTTGCTAATTCTATAGCAACACGTTCTGAACCAGATCTATCTTTCAAAGAGTGAATGATGAAAAGTATTTTCATAAAGCTGCTCAAAAAAATGGCTTGATATTGATTTTACATATAGCAATTATGTTTTTAAGTATAGCATATTTTAATTGTAAGGTTTAAAATTACCTTATCATATAATTTCATTATTAGATTAAATAGATTAAAATACTTGCTTAAATGTAGTATAAGCTAATTAATGATCAATTATTATGAGACATATAATAATAAATTACCTAGTCACTTAGATAAAGTAATAAAAGGAAGGTGTAATTATATTAATATATATAATTAATTTTTATTTCTTTGGTTTTTATGGTGGGATTATGTGTAAATACCAATAATATGTCATTGTGAATTTATTTTTCTACACAAAGTTTTCTTAAAATTTTATTGGTGATTTAATATTACTTCATGATTAAATATTTATTGGTCTTTCTTTATGTATGGTTATTTAATTTATGATTTAGTTAGGATAATCTTGAGCATTAGTGGTTTTTATATTGAAATTATAGAACTGAATAAAATTGCTAGGCTGAGTTTACAAAACAAAGCCTTAATTTTTAATAATTTATCTTTATATCCTCTATGTGGGAAAGCCCTCTAAGTTTAGTATTATATAATTTTTAGAAGGGCGGGATGTTCATTACTTTATAGGCGGTTCTAGATTATAGGAACTACTTGATTGATTTTGTAAACTAAGCAAAATAACTATAATAAAACCATATAAATATAGTGAGAACTTAAATGAAAAGGTATAGTCAGTTAATCCACAGCTGATTGTAAAAAAAGTAATAAAAAGAATTAAATTATGTATTAATGCTATTTGATGTGAAGAGGGATTTAAGCTCTTTTTGTGATAACTAAAATAAAGGGGATAGAATAGTAAACTGAACATTCCTAGAAAACCTAAAAAACCATGACTTCCTAAATCGTGAAGGAAAAGATTGTGAGTATGAGGGGGAGTTATTTGATTTTTTAAGTACACTTGGTATGTAAGTTCTTGGTTACCTACGCCATATAAGGGAGAGCGCATGAATTGTTCTATCGATGTTTCATACATTACATGCCTTTGACCTATGCTAGTTGTCTCAAAATTTATGGTATTTAATGTGGAATAATCCTTTTTAGCATCAAGAATACGTTGATTTAGTGGGTTGTTTGGAGCAAATTGTATAAATGAGAGAAATGCTATAAGACAACAGCTTGAAATTAATATTATCTTTCTTTTATATGTTTTGAAATTTAGAAATAAAGTAATTAAAATTAATATAATTAAAGCAAGCCAGACCCCTCGACTGCCTTGTAGGCAAACTGTTAAAATATTTAATATGCAAATAATTATTACATAAGGTGAATATTTATTTATATTGTATATTGTATATATCAGTGGAATAAGTGTAATTAAAATAATGGCATAATTGTAAATAATAATAGGGGATAGTTCGAATGCTAAAGATGATCTATCAAAATCAAATTTAATATTCATATATGTATTAAAAAAAAATGAAATAACTGTGAAAATTAATGTAGGTAAATATAAATTTTTAAGCGTTATTTTTAGTTGATTAATTATATAGGGTAGTAAACAAAGAAATAATAAATAAAAATAAAACTGAGATGGATAAATATGAGGGGATGATGATTTATGAACTACGAGTTCATTCAAAGAAATAAAAAGTATAGGTGGTAAAATTAAAAAAAAGATGAATTTAGGAACATAAATTCTATTTTTTGTTTTAATTAAAATTAAAATTGAAATAACTGGAAGTAGGTAAAGTAAAAATGAAATTGATCCAGAATTTATAGCAATACTAAATAAGGCATAAAAAAAGGATACCAGAAAAATATATTTTAAATTATTTAAATATTTTCTAGGTGTTTCTTGATCTTGATAATGTAAGTTAAGCATAGAAATAACATTAAATTTTTCAGCTATTCTACATTAGGGAAACTTTATTGGACAGGGGCTTTGTTGCATAAAGGCTTTCAAAGATAAATGACTCAAATTCGAATAGCAGCCAAAGTTTTGGGGCAAGCTAGTGGTATAGACTTGGTTAAGACAGCTATATGAATCTGATAGACTTAACTTTTAAAGTTTTTACATTAAGTTTTTTTATTTAATAACTTGATGGAGTGTATTTGGTTTTCGATCAGACAGCATTTATGATATTTAGATCACTTTCTTAAAGTGTTCTTCCTAGATGTTTGGCTATTTTTGATAACTCTCTTCCTAAAGATCTTCGGTCTTTATTTTTCTGCTTTTACTTTTGAACACAATCGATGTTAAAGGAACTTGTATCTGATTTTCCAAATATTTTGATGGATTAGATATTTGAGATATTTACGCTCGTGCTTTGTTATATATTTTTTGGTTTAAACTGTATCTATGTTTTATCAATCTAAAGTTTAGAATAATTTTTTGATACGAATGATGAGTAAGTATTAATGAATTTTTTATTTCGCAAGAATAAAGCATGGTTTGTACTTTTTATAATTACTTTATATTGGTTTATAGGCTGTGTATTGGGCATTATAGTGTGGAAATACTTTTTGTAATTGACTCAATCTGTTCTCAAATAACAGAAGGTTTTTATTGAGAAGATGCTAGGTGCTCAATTTGTAAAAGTCTTCTGTCATTTGATTGGGTATCTTAAAATTCAATCAATTTTAAGTTTTATGTGGAGTAAAAAATACTTCCACACATTTCTAATATTCACCTTAGCTGCCTTTTCTATCTGATCATTATGATAATGGGCTCATTCATTTTGAGCTTCCCGTGAAGTGTAAAATTTGTGTCTGAACATATTCGGCATATACGGAAAGTTTTTCGTAAATATGTTCAGAATAGAACATATCCTCAATAAAGTTTTTCGCTTGAAGATGAGTTAGGCTTTCTATTTGCATTAATATTTCAGCATTTTTTTGTGAAAATAGTGAACATAATTGTGTGTATTCCTCATCTTTATTTTTAAACAAAAGTTTTCGCATATTCATCATTTCACTATCCATGATTTTCTGCTGATCTATATTTGAAACGACAATAATATCAACCTTTAAGAAATGAGAGAGAGATTCTAATTTTTCTATATCAATTTCATATTCAGTAATGATAAAAAGTGTAGATATATCAGTTCTACATAGGGCTTTAATGAGGTTGATATAAAAAAAATCATGACCATTTATTGTGGGATCAGTTAAGTCTAGATATATATTTAAATCCTGAAGTACATTTTCAACATTAATTTTTTGATTCGTATCTGTTTGATAATATTGATTTAATATAGTAAATACTGTTTCGGTTGCGGGTGTTGTATAGATTGTTTTTTTATTCAAATTGGCAAGAATAAAAGGAACAAATAGATATGCTAGATCACTAGTTTGAGTATGAATATGTGACTGTACTAAATAAACTAATTTAGATGGGGAAAGACTTCTGACAACTTTAGCTCTTAACAAAGTTGCTTCGAGATTTAAATATCTTTTATTTAGCTCTTTTTGAACATTTTCGGACCATTCCTGTTCCTGCAACAAATTAGGAATAACATTTAATTGTTCTGTAAAAAACATATCATACTCATCTAAGCTTAGATTATGGCTGATGATTATTCGCTGAAAACAGGTAGATGAAAAGTTACAGAGATTGAGTTAAAAAATATAACAGTACGTTTAATTTATAGATTAAAAATATTAGTCATTGAATATTTTTAATGATTTCTTTTCCATTCATAGCGTGCTTTTTGATTTTATTGTTATACATTCCAATATAGTCACACAAAACAGATTTTACTTTTTTTTAATGACAATACATTGCCATGAATTATTTGGTTAAGATCTATCTGTTATATTTTTTCTTTCGACTGCTATATATTTAAATGAAAAGTTTGTTTGAATAAAATTGTTATAAGATCAATTTGTTTATGTACTTCACTGGCTGATAGGAGATAACTGATTAATCTTGCTTTAACGGCATTAGCACTTTCACGTATTGCAGATTTATTTAGATGATTTCTCATTTTTTCTAGTTAAATTTGATTCTTGTATTATTGTTAGGTGGGTATGTATAAATCTGAACAGTTGGCACATAGCATCAAGCAACTTATTGAAAATGGTGGTTTAAAAGCACATGAAAAACTACCATCTTTACGAGATCAAGTACAACGTACTGGATTAAGCCTGATTACGATTCTCAATGCTTATCAAGAGTTAGAAGCTCAGGGATTGATATATTCTATTGAAAAATCAGGTTATTTTGTTTCAGAGCTTATGTCGCATTCAATTCCAACGAGTGCTAGTGCGACTGTTACGCTTAATTCAAAAGTTAAAATTAACTCTTTGGTTTTTAAATATCTAAAATCAATTCAGCCTAGTCAAATTATACCTTTAGGGTCAGCATTTCCAAATCAGGAGTTACTTAACCCTCCTAAGTTGATCCAAATTATGGGGCGGCTAACGCGTAATAAAAATAACTATGATCAAAATAATAGTTTACCACCTGGAAATTTTGAACTGCGTAAACTCATCGCTCAGCGTTATTGTATGCAAGGTATACCCACGCAAGCTGACGATATTGTGATTACTTCAGGTTGTTTGGATGCACTCAACCTGTCATTACAGACCTTAACTCAAGCAGGTGACTATATTTTATTGCAGGAGACCATCTTTTATGGTGCTTGGCAAATTGCGGAACGCTTGGGACTTAAAGTGGTTACTATTCCAGAGCATCCACAAGATGGTTTTGATATAGAAGCATTTAAGCAAGCCATTCAGACTTATCCCATTAAAGTGTGTTGGTTTATGTTGAATTGTCATAATCCAATCGGGTTTACAGTCAGTGATGAAATTAAATACCAAATTGCTAAGCTTTTACATGAGCATCAGATTTATTTGATTGAAGATGATGTATATGAAGAGCTTTTCTATCATGGTAGTAAACCACTTCCAATGAAGTACTTCGATCAACAAAATTTGGTATTACATTGTTCATCTTTTTCTAAAACGCTTGGGTCGGGTTTTCGAATTGGGTGGGTATATGCAGGTCAATTTTCTGAAAATATACAACATTTACAACTGATGAGTACCATTTCAGCCAATACATTGATGCAAAATGCATTGGTTGAGTTTATTTCTAATCACCATTACGAAAAGCATTTACGTGTACTTAGGCGTGATCTTGAAAAAAATAAGAAAAGCTTTTTTGATTACTTAAACACGCATCTTCCCACGGGCTGTAAAATTCATAATTATGCAAGCGGCTACTTTTTATGGATCACGTTACCCTCAAATATGAATAGCATGTCTCTTTATGAGAACTTAATTCAGTTGAATATTGGTGTTGCGCCTAGCAAGCTGTTTAATGTTCAACAGTCTCAACAAAACCATTTACGTATTAATTGTTCATTTGATTGGACAATAGAGATTGAAAATGCGATGAATCAGTTGATTGCAAATATTAATATTTATTGCAAATCAAGTTTGAAAGATGTTTGATGCAGTACTGTGTGTTCTGAAAGTTAGCCATAAAAAAATCCACACATCATGCGGTTTAGAGCATAGATTGTGTGGATTTTTTTTGAGTAAATCAGTATTACACTTTATTACTTAGTATGAAACTTTATTACTCTCATACACTGGAAATTCCAGTCCTGTATTCAATTATTCAACAGTCACAGATTTTGCAAGGTTACGTGGTTGGTCTACATCTGTACCACGCAGTACAGCAACATGGTAAGACAATAATTGCACAGGAATACTGTAAACAATAGGTGCAAGAATTGGATCGACAGTAGGTACATTGACTACGTGTTGACGATCTTTACCTTTAATACCACTATTTTCATCAGCAAAGACAAAAAGTTCACCGCCACGTGCCTGAACTTCTTCCATGTTCGACTTTAATTTATCTAGCATGTCATCTTTAGGTGCCAAAATAACAACAGGCATGTCGTTATCGACAAGTGCAAGTGGACCATGTTTAAGTTCACCTGCAGCATAACCCTCAGCATGAATATATGAAATTTCTTTGAGTTTTAAAGCGCCTTCTAAAGCAATAGGGAAGTGCGTACCACGACCTAAGAATAGGCAGTGTTGCTTTTCAACAAAGAGTTCAGATAAACGCAAAATTTCTTTATCATTTTGCAAAGTATCTAAAATAACTTTTGGTGTATGCCAAAGCTCAGTCACAATTTTTGCAATTTCGCTTTCAGAAATTGTTTGCTTAATTTGACCAATTTTTAATACAAGAAGCATTAAAGCAGCAAGCTGAGTGGTAAATGCTTTAGTTGAAGCAACACCAATTTCAGGACCAGCTAGTGTCAATAAGTTGTGGTTTGTTTCACGTACCATTGAAGATGTTGCAACGTTGCAAATCGTCATTGTTGTGATGTTCAAGCCTTTTGCTGTAGCGCGTTTTTGTGTGTCACGAAGTGCAGCTAAAGTATCTGCTGTTTCACCCGATTGAGAGATACACACATAAAGCGTATTGTTCACAATTACAGGTGCGCGATAACGGAATTCACTCGCAATTTCCACTTGGCAAGGGAGATCAATTAATTGCTCGAACCAGTATTTTGCAATCATGCCTGCATGGTAACTCGTACCACAAGCAATAATTTGAACTTGTTGGATGCTTGAGAAATCTTGAGTTGCTGCAGTTAGAAAATCTTCACGAAGTGCATTGCCATTTAACGCTTGAGAAATGGTTTGTTTAATCGCTTCAGGTTGCTCATAAATTTCTTTGAGCATGTAATGCTTATATTCACCTTTAGATGTATTGCTAACGGTCGCATCTAATTCTTTAATAGGACGTTCAACGAGCTTACCATCCACAAACACCTCAATGCTTGTACGCGTTAAACGAGCAATATCACCCTCTTCAAGGTAAATAAAGCGGTTGGTAATTGGAAGGAGTGCGAGTTGGTCAGAGCTAATAAAATTCTCACCAATACCCACACCAATAACAAGCGGTGAACCTTCACGAACTGTAATTAATTCATCAGGATGATCTGTATGTACAATACCAAGTGCATAAGCACCTTTAAGTTGAGGTACAACTTTACGGACAGCCTCAAGTAAACTTGGAGTTGTTTTTAGGGCATTATTGATTAAATGAGCAACAACTTCAGTATCTGTTTGAGATGTAAATACATAACCAAGAGCTTCTAAATCATCTTTTAATTCTTGGTAATTTTCAATAATACCGTTATGTACAACAGCTACATTACCTGAAATGTGAGGATGTGCATTTTCTTCTGTTGGCTTACCATGTGTTGCCCAACGTGTGTGTGCAATACCCAATGAACCTGAAATTTGAGATTCTGAAACAGCCTCTGCTAAATTCGCAACTTTACCAACACGACGTTCGCGAAGAACTTGTCCTTGGTTGATTAAAGCTAAACCTGCTGAATCGTAACCACGATACTCTAAGCGTTTTAAACCTTCAATGAGGATGTTGCTAATATTACGTTCTGCAACGCCACCGACAATACCACACATAGTGAATTCCTCTTATTTCTTAATTTTTTGTGGACGTTGATAATTTTCTTTGGCAAATTGCTTAGAGCGTTCTACAGCCAAACTATTTTCCTCAACATCACGTGTGATAGTAGAGCCTGCTCCAACCGTTGCACCATTGCCAATTTGAACAGGAGCAACAAGTGAGCTATTTGAACCAATAAAGGCGTTATCACCAATAATGGTTTTAAATTTGTTCGCACCATCATAGTTACAGGTAATTGTACCTGCACCAATATTTGAACCTGCACCAATTTCAGCATCGCCAAGGTAAGTAAAGTGATTGGCTTTTGAACCTAAGCCAATGCTTGAATTTTTTACTTCAACAAAGTTGCCAATATGGACTTCATTTGCAAGCTTGGCACCTGGGCGTAAACGTGCGAAAGGACCAATTTGAGTATCTTCACCCACTACAGCATTATCAAAAATGCTATAAGGTTGAACTTTAGTACCTGCTGCAATTTTTGTGTTTTTAATGATGCAACCCGCGCCAATTTCAACATTGTTGCCAAGTTCACAATTGCCTTCAATAATTACGTTGATGTCGATACGAACATCTTGACCCACTTGAAGTGAACCCCGTAAATCAAAACGTGCAGGGTCAATTAAATGAACGCCTTGCTGCATAAGCTGTTTTGCTTGGAAAGATTGGAATTCACGTTCTAAAGCAGCAAGTTGAACACGGTCATTGACACCATCAACCTCAAATGCGAGTTCAGGTTCAACAGATGCAACTTCTAAACCATCTGTAATTGCCATCGCAACGATATCAGTTAAATAGTATTCACCTTGTGCATTGTTGTTGCTTAAACGTGGCAACCATTCATGCAATTTGGCATTGCTTACACAATAAATACCTGTATTAAATTCTTTAATTTGACGTTGTTCTTCAGAAGCATCTTTATGCTCAACAATAGCCTGAATTTTATTGTTTTTACGAACAATACGACCATAACCTGTTGCATCAGCTACCGTTAATGTCACTAGACCAATACCTGTTTCACGTGAAACAGTAAGAAGATTGTCGAGCGTTGTTTGGCTAATACAAGGCACATCGCCAGAAAGAATAAGAGATACACCGTCTTTAGGTAAAACAGGTAAAGTTACTTTAACAGCATGGCCTGTACCAAGTTGCTCTTTTTGCTCTACCCATTGCACATTTTCATGGCTGAATGCTTGCTGAACAAGATCGCCACCATGACCATAAATTGTGATGATATTTTTCGCATCTAATTTTTTAGCCGTATCAATGACATGACCAAGTAAAGGGCGCCCTGCGAGTGGCTGCAACACCTTGGGTAAGCTCGAACGCATTCGAGTTCCTTTACCAGCAGCAAGAATAATCACAGAAGTTGACATAATACACCTTAAAAACTCGGCTTAAGCCATTGAAATATAGAGGTACACAACAATACAAATTGCAGCCCATAGACCCGCAATAATATCGTCAAACATGATACCGAAACCGCCACCAACTTGACGATCGATTACACGGATTGGCCATGGTTTCCAAACATCAAACAAACGAAATAATGCGAAACCAACCAATATCCAAACGGCACTCATTTGACCTACATATAGTAGAGGAATGAAGGTAATCGATTGCCCTGCAAATTCATCCCAAACGATACGACCATCATCATGAACACCCATAATATCTGCTGTTTTACCACAGATATAAATGCCTATAAGTGACATTAAAATTATGGCTAATATGGAGTTGAAAAATCCAATTGCAAGCCAAATAGGGATAAATAATAAAGCAAAAGCAGAACCAGCCGTACCAGGTGCTTTAGGAGATAGTCCAGAACCAAATCCAACGCCACAGAACACAATAAAACGCTCTGCCCATGACATGTTTTTAAAGTTAATAGCAGGTTTATGCAAAATGTTGGTATCCCTGAAATTCTAATATTTGTACTTGTCCATTTTGAACAAAACGAAGTTGAGGTGTTGTTGTAATTTGCCCAATTTTCGTAATGCGGACATCTAATTTTTGTTGCAAGAGTTTTTCATAATTCTCGGGACTTATTGTAAAACACAATTCGTAGTCATCGCCACCTGCAAGTGCAAATTTCCATTGTTCTTGTTGTGGAAGATGCTTTAGAGCAGTATCGATAGGAAGTTGATTTAACTCTATTTCCGCACCAACTTGAGAGGCTTTAAGAATATGTCCTAAATCTTGTGCTAGACCATCTGAAACATCAATCATGCTATGTGCTAAGCCTTTTAAGATTAGACCTAAAGCACAGCGTGGTGTTGGGTAATCTAAGCGCTTTTTAAGAGGGTGTTCTAGATGTTGTAAGCCAAAAGCAGCATCGCCAACTTGACCACTTACACAAATATAGTCATCAACCTGAGCACCTGAGCGCAGTACACCTTGTCCAATATCCACCCATCCAAGGGCAGTTACTGAAATAGTAAGGTGGGGGCTTTGGGTGGTATCACCACCAATTAAACTCACACCAAATTGATCGCAACAATCGAATAGACCTTGGCTAAAACCTTTCAGCCAATCATGATCAATTTGGGGTAAGCTCAATGCAAGAAGAATGCTGTGCGGTTTTGCTCCCATAGCGGCAATGTCAGATAAATTAACAGCCACAGATTTCCAGCCAATCGCATGTGGATTGGTGTCGAGAGGGAAGTGTCGACCCGCAACGAGAGTATCGGCACAAATGACCAATTGTTGCTGTGGAGGAGGGGTGAGCAAGGCTGAGTCATCACCCACACCTAAATCGATGGACGATAAAGTCTTTCGATTAAAATAAGTGTCAATGATAGAAAACTCAGCCATACAACTAAACTACTTAAAATTAATTAGCTTGTTGTTTTTCTGCTTCACGTAAAGTAGATGCTAAACGGTCTAATACACCATTGATGTATTTATGACTGTCTGCACCACCAAAGTGTTTAGCAAGCTCAATTGCTTCATCTAATACAACGCGGTATGGAATTTCAAGATGTTCTTTCAATTCATACGCGCCAAGACGAAGGGTCGCTAGCTCAACGCCATCTAATGCGCTAAGTTCACGGTCCAATACAGGAATTAATAGCGCATCTAACGCTTCATGATTTGCAACCACTTGAGTTAACAATTCATGATAATAGCTAAGATCCACTTTGTGCATGGCATTTTCAACACGTGTACGTGCCTCAATTTCATGTACTGGGTTGTGGCTCATTTGCCATTCATAAATTCCTTGTACAGCAAAGCGACGTGCTTTACGTTTCGCTGCATAAGTAGCTTGAAGTGTTTGCGACATGCTTTAAATAGCCTTTAACAAGTTAACCATTTCAATCGCAGTAAGGGCAGCTTCACCGCCTTTATTACCTGCTTTTGTACCAGAGCGTTCAATCGCTTGTTCAATACTATCCGTAGTTAATACACCATTAATTACTGGTAAGCCAGTGTCTAGACCAACAACGCCTAAACCTTTGGCACATTCACCAGCAACAAAATCGAAGTGAGGCGTGCTACCTCGAATCACAGCACCGAGTGCAATAATGGCATCGAAACTATTTGATGCTGCAAGTTTTTTTGCAACAACAGGAAGTTCCCAGGCACCTGGTGCATGAACAACAGTGATATTATCCTCTGATACGCCGTGACGTTTCAATGTATCAATTGCACCTTCTAACAGATGTTCAACAACAAAGCTGTTAAAACGTCCAACTAAAATCGCATAACGGTCTTCGTTCGCGAGATGTAACATACCTTCAATACGGCGAATAGCCATAGCAACCTCGATTCTTTCTTAAGATGTTTGTTGTGCGGTGATGTATTCCACCACTTCTAAATTAAAACCTGATAATGCATTAAAACGTAAAGGTGAGCTTAATAGCTTCATTTTTTCTACGCCTAAATCACGAAGAATTTGAGCACCTACACCAATGGTTTGGTATTGCTGTGATAGAGCTGCATTCGATTTTACATTTTTAGGTGTTGTTAATGTATCAAGTGCAGGACCTAAATCTTGCAAATGACGTTGACCAATCCAAACTAAAACACCACGATCACTATTCGAAATTTCTTTTAAAGCACGATCTAAATTCCAAGCAGGTTCGCCATCTTGTTTATTGATTTTGAGCAAGTCGCGTGTAGGATTAAACCCATGAACACGAACAGTTGTTACACCTGCTTTAGGTTCACCTTTCACCAATGCTAAATGAATATCTGGATTACCTAGTTCACGATAGCGGAACAGTTCAAATGTACCGTATTCAGTCTCTAGTGTTTGTTGATCAACACGCTCAACCGTTTGTTCATTGGTCATGCGATAGTGAATCAGATCGGCAATTGTACCAATTTTTAAACCATGCTTTTCTGCAAAAACTTCAAGGTCAGGACGGCGCGCCATTGTGCCATCTTCATTGATAATTTCACAAATCACAGATGCGGGTTCTAAACCAGCTAAGCGTGATAAGTCACAGCCTGCTTCAGTATGACCTGCACGGTGTAATACACCACCTGGCTGTGCCATGAGTGGAAAAATATGCCCAGGCTGAACAATGTCAGTCGGTTTGGCATGTGCTGCTACAGCAGTTTGAATTGTATGCGCACGCTCAGCAGGTGAAATACCTGTTGAAATACCTTGAGCTGCTTCAATAGATAAAGTGAAGTTTGTACCGTGCTGAGCACCATTGGCATCGACCATGAGTGGTAGATTAAGTTGCTGGCAACGCTCTTTACTTAGGGTTAGACATACAAGACCACGTGCATGTGTAATCATGAAGTTGATATCTTCTGGACGCACGTGAGTAGCAGCAATAACTAAGTCGCCTTCATTTTCACGATCTTCGTCATCCATCAGGATAACCATTTTTCCTGCACGAATGTCTGCTACAAGCTCTTCAACAGTATTGAGCGGCATCAACTTTACCTTTTTCTAAGTCACTAATGACATTTAAATTCATTAAATGGTTGCATAGTTTAACGCTTTTTACAGTATTTTGCCTATGCTTCTGGTTTTTACTTACTGGTTCATTGTTATACACAGTCTTTAAAATATTGAAAAGCGAACATTCTTTTGAAAGATGTAATTCTGTTGAATGTTTAAGCAGTTGAATTGCAGAATATTTGAAATAGATATTACATATGGCTTTGTTGCATAAATACTTGAAAGAGAGAGCTAAGCTAAGTGAGCCAATTTTAAGTGACAACTTGGGTATGAGGACGACCTAATTCTGTAAATTTATTGAGTACTGCTACGCGTGCATGAATCTCATTTACCTGACTAGAGAAACTCCTTGCTGTTAATTTATCGCTTAATAATTTAATGCAATGCATCTTGGTTTCCACCAAACTTCGACGATGATAACTAGACCACTTTTTCCAAAGGGCTCTACCTAACCTTTTGACTGTTTTCAGTAACTCATTCCGCTCTATAGACCTTAGTTGCTGATCTTTCCATGGTTTTGCATTCTTTCTTGGTGGAATCACGGCATGTGCATGACGATCTGAAATGATTTTTCTGCACAATTTCGTGTCATAAGCACCATCGGTATAGACAGAATCAATTTGCTCATTTGGTGGGATTTGATCAAGTAAATCTCCGAGTACTTGTGAGTCGCTGACATTATTTGTTATAAGTTGTACTGCACGTATTTGAAGGGTTTTAGCATCTATACCAATATGCAGTTTACGCCATTGGCGACGATATTCAGCCCCATGTTTCTTACACTTCCATTCACCTTCACCTAGAAACTTCAAACCAGTAGAGTCCACGAGTAGATGGCGACCATTGCTACTTTTTTGATAGCTAATTGCAATATCAATATACTTTTGCCTTCTGCATATAGTCGAATAATCCGGAGCTGTCCAATCTAATCCATAAAGTTTAATCAGACTTTGCACAAAGCCAGTGACCATACGTAAAGACAGACGGAATAAGGATTTGATCATTAAGCAGCACTGAATAGCTGTATCAGAATAGGTTTGATTTCTTCCGTGTTTACCCTGTTGTTGAGCATACCATTGCGTAGCAGGATCAAACCAAATGGAAATATTTCCACGATTTATTAGAGCACGGTTATATGAGGACCAATTTGTTGTACGATAGATTTTTGGAGCAGACTTATTCATTTGAAAATTATATTGTGGAATAAGCCGTTAGAGATAGGTTTATGCAACAAAGCCGTCACAAAATAAAAAGTACCTTTAGAAATTCTAAGATTGCAGTTTAAGAAAGTAAAAGAAAGATTTTTAAAAAATATAATAAAATCAACATAAAAAAGCCCCCATCTTTCGATGAGGGCTTTTTAGAATCTGGAGCGGGAAAGGAGACTCGAACTCCCGACCCCAACCTTGGCAAGGTTATGCTCTACCAACTGAGCTATTCCCGCGGAGTCTATTAGGTTTTTTAAATGAAAAAACTAAATGAAAAAATTTTGAGCGGGAAAGGAGACTCGAACTCCCGACCCCAACCTTGGCAAGGTTATGCTCTACCAACTGAGCTATTCCCGCATGCCGTGTATAATACAGTATGCAAAAATAGGGTCAACATTTTTATTCAAAAACTTGAATCATTTGCATAAATAAAAACCATTTTTATGGTTAGTTGGGCTTTTAAGTAGAAAAAATATGCAAAATTATAGTCATTGTTTTGTATTTGTAGGCTGTACTATTAAATTTTTATTGAAAAGCAATAACAGGCTATACTCAAAGAAGACGATATTTGAATTATTGGAAAAGTGAAGATGAGCTTGGAACAACAACTTAATGAGCGTTTACAAATGTTAGCACCTAGCTATTTAGAAATTGTAAATGAATCTTCAGGTCATGGTGGGTATTTCCCAGGCAAAGAATCTCACTTTAAAGTTGTTATTGTGAGTGAAGGTTTTAGAGGCTTACGTTTAGTTCAGCGCCACCAAAAAGTTTATGCAACTGTAGGTGAACTTTTGGGTGCAGGAAATATTCACGCACTTGCGATTCATGCATTTATTGCCGATGAGTGGAAAGGTCAAGACACGTCAAGCCCTGAATGTGCTCATGCACCCAAAACATCATAATTGAGGCAATAAAGATGAATCCTACACTTATTGCATCAATACATCTTGTTGGTGTTGCGTTGCTTTTTATAATTATTGTTTTACGTGCAACAACCTTATTTAAAGGTGTTCAAGACAATCAACCTAGTCAATCTTTAAGAAAATTATTTGTTGCTGTTCAGCATTCATCTTTAACCATCGTAGTGGTAACAGGTTTTGCTTTATTGATGCTAAAAAACTTTCAAGTTGAGACATGGTTTTATGCCAAAGTCATTCTTTTCTTAGTGATGTTATCTTCATTAATTAAAGCATATAAAAAAGATGACTCAATTTTACTGATTCAGCGTAAAGCAGGATGGGTCATTGCATTGGTTTCTTTTATTGCAATTTATGGTCTTGTTTTGGTAAAACCTGTATTTGGATAATTGTTAGACACTTTCTTCTTGGTCAAAATGCATGTAGGTTAAACTACATGCATTACATAAAAATAAGTTGGGGGAGTAAATATGCTAACAAGAGTTATTTTTAACCAAAAAGGTGGTGTTGGGAAATCAAGTATTGCTGTGAATTTAGCGGCAATAAGCGCACATCAAGGCTTTAAAACACTAGTTATAGATTTAGACCCTCAAGCCAATTCTAGCCAATATTTGCTTGGTGATGATGCAACTTATTCTACAGAGAAGCCTGCATTAGAACCCAATATAGAAAATTATTTTGAAGAAGTCTTGGGTGCAAATCAAAGCAAAGGACTCATTGGCAATACTTTAGGTAGCATCCTCAAAAATAGGTCAAAAGGTTTAGATGCATTTGTTCATCAATCACCGTTTAAAAATTTAGATGTTATTCCTGCAAGCCCTAATTTAGGTGCTTTGGCACATGCCTTAGAATCAAAACACAAAATTTATAAACTAAGAGATGCATTACAACAATTGGAAGGTCATTACGACCGAATTTTTATAGATACGCCACCTGCATTTAACTTTTTTACATTGTCTGCACTTATTGCAGCAGATCGAGTGCTTATTCCTTTTGATTGCGATGTTTTTTCAAAACGTGCTTTATATACCTTAATTGAAAATATTTTAGAAACTCAAGACGATCATAATGATCGGCTTGCAATTGAAGGCATTGTGGTAAACCAATATCAACATCAAGCAAAATTGCCACGTGAGGTTGTCCAGCAACTAATAGATGAAGGGTTGCCTGTTTTATCGAGTATGTTACCGCCATCAGTTATTATGAAAGAATCTCATCATAAAAATTTACCGCTGATTCATTTAGCAACTGAACATAAATTGACGCAAGCCTATGAATTATTGTTCAATGAGCTAGAACAACATTTGAGATAATAAAATGAAAGTGCTCCCGCTTTTTTTACTTGCTAGTACGACTTTCTTTTTAGGTGCATGTGCTACAACGGCTAAACCGACGTATGTTTCGCCTACACAATATCAAGCTTTAAACTGTCAACAACTTCAGGCCGAATATAATCGAATTCAACAACATTTAGACAATGGTGTACAACCTGAAAAACGTACAGGAATGGGCGTTGGAGTTGGCCTAGGTGGTGGATGGGGACGTGGCGGCTGGGGCTTTGGTCCAAGTATTTCAGTGAACATGGGGCAATCTTCAAACACGAAAAAAACTGAAATTTCTAAATTGCTTGGACAGAAAGAAGCAATTGTTCAGTCTGCTCGATTTAAAGCTTGTCCAATTATTGTGAGAAATAAAGCGACTTCTTAATTGAAATTTCACTCTGTTATTAAGTTTTCGACAAATAACAGAGTGAAAATATTAGCAAATGTTTCATAAATAAAATAATAAAAACATATACTTGTGTAATTTTTTATTTAAAATGACCTATTCAGTTTTTATTTTTAAAAAGTCAATATCTTGTTATTTTTCATAACTTTCGTTTAATGTGTGCATCTTAATAGTAGTTGAAAATGTGCATAGATGATTGAGAGTTGGCTTTTTGTTTTAGCCGTAATTGCAGTATTGATGATTCCAGGACCGACCAATGCATTGTTGGCAAGTTCGGCACATCAGCAAGGTATAGCAAAAACGAGTCTTTTTATTCCAACACAATTATTGGGCTATTTGTATGCTATTAGTTTGTGGGCATTGTTTATTCATTTATGCTCACCAATGTGGCCACATCTTATTCCTATTCTACATTTCTTTAGTGCGATATATGTTTTATGGCTTGCCTTTCGTTTATGGAAGCTTTCATATTTAGAGCAACATAATCAGCGCCATACTTCTATTCATCCTCGTCAATTGTTTTTCGCAACATTAAAAAATCCAAAAGCATTACTTTTTGCAGCGGGTATTTTCCCGACAGAAACATGGAGTAGTGTGACCAATTGTATTTCAGTTTATGCTGTATTCTGTTTAGTGCTTGTACCTACGGCAATGTTTTGGATGTCGTTTGGTCGTGCAATTTTATCTGGGCAGTTAAATAGAATAAAAGCCGATCAATTTTACAAAGGATCGGCTTTATTGCTTGTTGTGTGTATGCTACCTGTTATAGCAAGATTTTTTTAGTTGGTTTTTACTTTAAAAAATTTTTGTTTAATTAAGCCAATAATGCCAGGTAATACACTAATAATAATAATACCGAAAATAAGGTGGGTGAAATTATCTTTAACAATTGGCATATTGCCAAATAAGTAGCCTAAAACTACAAAAGATGAAATCCAGAAGAATCCGCCAATGACGTTATAGCTTAAAAAGTATTTGTAATTCATATGACTTGCACCAGCTACAAAGGGTGCAAAAGTACGTGCAAAAGGCACAAAACGTGCAAAAATAATGGTTTTCCCGCCATGTTTTTCAAAGAATTTTTGCGTTGCGACTAAATGCTTTTTATTAATAAAGCGGGACTCAATTTCAAAGACACGTGGTCCAATATATTTACCAATATGGTAATTGAGTGTGTCACCCAATACTGCAGCAACAAAAAGTAGCGGAATGAGAATCCATGGATCCATTGCTCCTGTAGACGCTGCAAGTGCGCCTGCTGCAAACAATAAACTATCGCCTGGTAAAAAAGGCATTACCACAAAACCTGTTTCTACAAAAATAATAAGAAACAAAATAGCGTAAATCCATACCCCATAATTGGTAATGAATTCTAGTAGATGGTCGTCTACGTGTAAGATAAAACTAATGAGATCCATTGGGGGTAAAACACTGAAAAATGTATCCAAATCCTAACAGCCACAGTATGGAAAGTCAGCATTAAAAAAATAAATATTTCCTTTAATACCGTTCTTTATTTGATACGATAGGTGTTATTTTTCATGTTTATACTAAATTTATTAATGAATAAAATGGATACATCTTCATAAATGATCTAAAAATAGGTTTTAAAATGATTAATCCAAATATTGTTGTTAAAAATATTGTCAATAAAATACAAATAAATACAGGTATTTCTTTGATTGCTCGTATTTTGGTTGCATATATATTTATTGTTGCAGGGTATGGGAAAATTTCAGGTTATGAAGCAACAGCAGGATATATGGAGGCAATGGGTGTTCCCTCAGCTTTATTGCCATTAACTATTCTGATTGAGCTTGGAGGTGGCCTTGCAATTTTATTCGGTTTTCAAGCACGCTTAGTTGCTTTAGGTTTAGCTTTATTTAGTTTAATGACTGCATTTATATTTCATGGTGGTGCAGAAGATGCTATTAACTTTATGAAGAACCTATCTATTGCGGGTGGCTTATTCTTTGTAGTGTTACAAGGTGCGGGAAAACTAAGTATTGATCATTTAATTGAAAAATAATGATAAGAGTCGTGAAAAAAGGTTGTACTTGTTAAGACCTTTTTATTGCAAAGTTACAATAAGTCAGCGTACTTCAAAGGTGTAATTTGATTAAATAATATACTTAATACTTTAAGAAGAGCAAAATTATATGAAAAAATTAGGTTTAGTTGTTATTGCAACGACTTTGGTTATGACTGTAAATGCTTGGGCAGGAAAAGATGATCATGTGATTATCCAAGAGGCTGCAAATAACCATGTTCAAGTGATTCAAGCTAAAAAATTAGCAGATGAGACTGCTGTAACTTTAACAGGAACATTGGTTAAAAAAATTGATGCTGAAACGTTTGAACTTAAAGATGCTACAGGTACAATTTTATTAGAAATTGATGATGATATTTCAAGAGTAACACCCATTAAAGTTGGCGATAAAGTGAAAGTAGTCGGTGAGGTAGATACACATCGCTATAAACCAACAGATATCGAAGTGGTACATTTAGAGAAAATTACCCCTTAAAGTATGAAATAGTTGAGGTATTTTTCATTATATATGTTTGAAAAATACCTTTTTATTTAGCTTGTCCGAATAGTGTGCGTAGTTGCTTTAAAAATGTTAGAATATCGCGCTTATATTCGTTGCCTGCATAGTTGTTTGCCATGACTACCAATACCCAAATTACTGAAGATCGTATCCTTATCTTGGATTTCGGTTCTCAATATAGCCAGCTTATTGCACGTCGTGTACGTGAAGCTGGTGTTTATTCAGAAATGTACGCATTTGATATGTCTGAAGAAGACATTCGTGCATTTAACCCAAACGGGATCATTCTTTCAGGTGGTCCAGAAAGTGTTTATGAAGCTGGTAGTCCACGTGCCCCTGAAGTTGTATTCAACTTAGGCGTGCCTGTACTTGGTATCTGCTATGGTTTACAAACCATGTCACAACAGCTTGGCGGTAAAGTAGAGCCAGGTGATGTACATGAATTTGGTTATGCAGAAGTCGACATCCAAGTACGTGATAAATTGATTGGTGATCTTGAAGATACTAAAGATCAATTAAAAGTGTGGATGAGCCACGGCGATAAAGTAACGGCAATTCCTGAAGGATTCCAAGTTACTGCAAGTACGCCTAGCTGCCCATTTGCAATGGTATCTGATGAAGCTCGCCGTTTCTACGGTATCCAGTTCCATCCAGAAGTAACGCACACTGCTAAAGGTGCTGAATTACTTTCTAACTTTGTTCACGGTATTTGTGGTTGCCGTAACTTGTGGAACTCTGAAAACATCATCGATTTACGTGTTGAGCAACTTCGCGCGCAAATTGGCGATCAAAAAGTGTTATTAGGTCTTTCAGGTGGTGTAGATTCATCTGTAGTAGCAGCGCTTTTACACCGTGCCATTGGCGATCAATTGACTTGCGTATTCGTAGATAACGGTTTACTTCGTTTGAACGAAGGCGAGCAAGTGATGGACATGTTTGCGAAAAACATGGGTATTCGCGTGATTCGTGCCGATGCTGAAGAGCGTTTCTTAACTGCGCTTAAAGGCGAAGTTGATCCTGAGAAAAAACGTAAAATCATTGGTCGTGAGTTCATTGAAGTATTTGCTGAAGAAGCACGTAAGCTTGATGGCGTAAACTTCCTTGCTCAAGGTACGATTTACCCTGACGTAATCGAATCTGCTGCAACTAAGAATGGTAAAGCACATGTAATTAAATCACACCACAACGTGGGTGGTTTACCAGAAGATTTAGCGTTTGAATTGGTTGAACCAATCCGCGATTTGTTCAAAGACGAAGTACGCCGTTTAGGTACAACTTTAGGTCTTCCATTTGAAATGCTTTACCGTCATCCATTCCCAGGTCCAGGTCTTGGTGTTCGTATTTTGGGTGAAGTGAAAAAAGAATATGCTGACATTTTACGTTTAGCTGATGACATCTTTATGCAAGAACTTCGTGCAAGCGGTTGGTATGACAAAACTGCGCAAGCATTCGCTGTATTCCAACCAGTTAAATCTGTTGGTGTGGTAGGTGATGGGCGTCGTTATGCATGGGTAATTGCACTTCGTGCTGTTGAAACTGTAGACTTTATGACAGCTCGTTTTGCGCATCTTCCATACGATTTAGTAGATAAGATTTCTACTCGTATCATGAATGAAATTGCTGATGTTTCTCGTGTTGTTTATGACGTATCGTCTAAGCCACCAGCAACAATTGAATGGGAGTAAAATTGGGAATTCTAAAAGCGATAGCTTTTAGCCGATTTTACGCCAGGAGCTATGCTCGCGGCAGACTGGGATTTCACGAAGCACTGCTTCGTGCCAGTTTTACGGCAAAGGCCATGCCTGAGCCAGTTAGGGATTTCAAAATGAATATCTTTAACTTCCAATAAAAAAAGGACGCTTAGGCGTCCTTTTTTTTATGTATATTTAAATTGTCTAATAATAATAGAAAGTTATGGGATTTTATCGATGGCTTGTTGATGAAAAAAGGTTGTCTAGTTCAACAGCCTCTAAATATGATTTAGTCATTAAGAATAGAATTTTAGAATGGTTACCAAGTTATGAGTTACCAAAGAATAGCATTGAGTTTGAAGCGCTTAAACAAACTATATATGGGTTGGATATTTACCAAGAAAGAAATCGAATTGGTAATAATATGTATTCATCTGCATTAAATCATTATGGGAACTATCTCAAAGAATATGATTTAAAAGATGAAACTATTTTTAGAAATGATCAAAAGTTTACATCGGAAGCTGAAAAATTAATTAAGGTTAGATTGACCCAAAATAAATTTAGAAAAAGTCTTTTTGATATTTATCCGAATTGTGCTATTTCAGGAATGAATAATGCTTCCTTTCTTATAGCATCTCATATTAAACCTTGGGCTGTAAGTACGGAGTTAGAGAGATTAGATTCCTATAATGGTTTATTGCTAACCCCTAATTATGATCGCCTGTTTGATCGAGGATTTATTTCCTTTCGCCCCAGTGGTGAGATTATTGTTTCTAACAAATTAGTAAAAGAAGAAAGAGCATTTTTTAATATACCTAAATCTTTATGTATTCAGTTATCTTTGAAGCATAAAGTTTATTTAGAATATCATGCGGATATGGTATTAAAAAAATAGGGTCTATTCGTTATTTTTAACTTAGATCTTCATGAAGAAATGTATTGAAAATGAATTAAATAACAAAGAAATTTTTTCTGAGAGTGTAGTAATTAATACAGTGAAATTTTAATGAATTTAGTATTTGCTTAACTGGCTTTCATGACCAAGTTACGACCTGCTGATTTTGCAGAATATAGCGCAGTATCTGCGTGTTTAATTGCATCATCTAAAGTATCTTTATGATAATCAATCATTGTTATACCGATGGAAATTGTGTAGTAAATAGGTCCCATATTTGCAACGATAACAGGTGTTTGTTCAATTTTTTGACGCAATCTTTCAGCAATTAAATATGCATTTTCTTCTTTTGTGTTGGGAAGTAGGGCAATAAATTCCTCACCACCATAGCGTGCAAACAAATCACTATTACGTAAAACGGTTTTGCAAACATCGGAAATTTTCTTTAATACAGCATCTCCCACATCATGTCCATAATTGTCATTAATCAATTTAAAATGATCGACATCGAAAATGAGTAGAGCCATAGGTTTTTGATCGATTGAATTATCTATAATTGTCGCTTTAGCTCTACGCTCAAAATATCGACGATTATCAATACCAGTTAGCATATCTGTATGTGCCATTAATTCTAAAATTTGGCGGTTAAAACTTTCTAATTTGTGATGTAAAAAAATATTCCGAGATTTATAAGTAGAGCCCCAACTCATGACTAAACTGAAAACTAAAACAGGAGTGTAGCTGAGTAAATATAGAATAAACTGTCCTAATACCTTCTCTGTTGCATAATAAGCACCTACTAGATTAACGATGGTAATCAAGAGCGAAATAATAAGAGCAGGCGTGAAGCGAACCTGAATACATAAGTTTGCTAAAACAATGAAGACAATGGATGAATAAATATAAATGGGAACATTGGGACTATCTGATAAATTGACTAGATAAAACCAAAGCGCTGATGCACCAATAATTGAACAAGGCAAAATGAGGTCAAAAATCTCAACCTTTCGATAATACTTATATAAATATAAGGTTATGGAAGATGCAAATAATGTATAAACTAGTTTATATAAAACAGTAGTAAGCCCTACATCCGCAATTACGAACCAGTCTGCAATACTATATAAAGCATAAGCGACTTGAGCAATTAAGTTGATGTGTAATAAATATTTGAGTTTAAGATCTTTTTGATATTCAAGGTATTCTTGGTCATATTGTTTAGGAATTCGAGCAAGCATAGTCCGTAATGCTTGTCGCACTAATAAGCGAGATTCTTGTTCATATTCTTGATAAATCACTTATTTGCCCCAAAAAATATAAATATGCAAAAAACGATCAATATATGTTCATTATATAATTGTATATTAATTGTAAATAGTAAATTTTTGAAATAAATAAACTCGATATAAAACAATCAAATGTAAGTGTTTGTAAAATATTAAGCTTCAATGGTGAACTAGTTTTTGTTTTTTTATTGGAAATGCGTGACTCACTCCAAGTATTTAAATTTCATAAACTTAAGATTTTAAAAATCAATTTTTAATGAAAGCATTGTCCTATAAATAATATTCTGCATACTAATTTAATGGTGGGAGTCTATTCAAATTAAGGCTAATATTTCATTCTTATGTAGTCTCTTTATTGATTAAAAGAGAGCCAATCAGCTTTGGAATAAACTTATGACAAATACAAACTATACAGAACTTTCAAAGTCGGATGATTGTGAAAAATTCATTAATCAGTTTATTCAAGATATTCCACTGCGTGATGCAGAAATTGGTCGTGGCACAATCATTAAACGTGCATTACCAAGTCGTCATAAAAGAATGATTGGTGCATGGTGCTTTTTAGACCATGCAGGTCCTGTTAGCTTTCCAGCCGGTGATGGTCTAGATGTGGGCCCACATCCACATATTGGTTTACAGACTTTTACTTGGATGATTGAAGGGACAATGTTGCATAACGATAGCGTTGGTTCAGAACAGTTAATTCGTCCAAAACAAGTTAATTTAATGACAGCAGGTTATGGTATTTCACATACTGAAGTTGCACCAGATACCGAAACGAAAATGCATGCGGCTCAGCTTTGGATTGCATTACCTGATGATAAAATGAATATGGCACCGCGTTTTGATCATTATCCTGAGTTGCCTGTCGTTGAAAAAGATGGTGTTGAATTTACGATATTGGTGGGTGAATTTTTAAATACTACATCTCCAGTTGCGGTACATACAGAGCTTTTGGGTGTGGACTTAGCGGCAAAGGCACCGACAACAACTCGCTTAAAGTTGAATCCTAAATTTGAATATGGATTTATGGCATTAGAAGGGACGGCAACTGTTAATGGGCATGAATTAACTAAAGATAATATGCTGATATTAAATGTTGGTGTAAGTGAAATAGATATTCAAATACATGCGGATTCACGTATTTTATTATTGGGTGGTGAGCCATTTGAATCGCCAATTTTATTGTGGTGGAACTTTGTTGGTCGAACTCAGGAAGAGTTGAAACATGCACGTGAACAATGGATGAATCATGATGTACGTTTTGGTACGATTCCAGATTATCAAGGTTTAAGATTAGAAGCCCCTGTATTCCCAGAAAAGATGCGAGCATCTAAATAGTATAAGGAAGTTAAATATGGCGATCATTGCAAATGCAATAGTTCAGACCTTAACGCAACCATGGTCGGGACAGATCACGAGTGGTAAACACCAACTTATTACAGATAAGCCAGAATCTTTTGGTGGGCAAGATCAAGGTTTAGCGCCGTATGATTTGTTATGTGCCAGTTTAATTTCATGTACGATGATTACCTTGAGAATGTATGCGCAGCATAAAGGTATAGATTTTGGAAATTTTGTTGTAGAAGCCGACTTTAAAGCGAACAAAGACGGTGAAGAATGGATTGCGCGTCGATTAAGTTTTAAAAATGAGCTTAATGATGAGCTAAAACAAAAGATTTTGGCTATTTGTTCAAAAACACCAGTCACTAAAACTTTGTTGCGATCGGTGGAAATAAAAACAACACTGCTGTAAATTGAGAAGCACTTTCGAGAGAAAGTGCTTTTTTTAAAGGAAATAAAAACAAAAAAGGAGAGAAAAGATGTTGATCGTACATCACTTAGAACATTCACGTTCATTTCGTATTTTATGGGCTATGGAAGAGCTTGGACTAGAATATAAAATTAAATTTTATAAGCGTTTAGCATCACGTGCAGCACCACCTGAATTAAGGAAAATACATCCTTTAGGAAAAGCCCCAATTCTGACGACCAATGAGGAAACACTTGCAGAATCTGCAATGATTTTAGAATTTTTGCAAGATGAATTTGATGTTGAGCAAAAGTTTAAGCCACAAGAAAAAACAGCATATAGGCAATATCAATATTGGATGCATTATGCGGAAGGTTCGCTTATGCCGTACTTAGTGATGACTTTAGTTATTAATAGTGTGCCAAATCGCGTACCGTTTTTAATCCGTCCTGTTGCTACAAAAATAGTGGATGGAATTAAAAAGAGTTTTGTGAATCCAAGAATTCAGGAGCATATCCAATATTTAGAGGACTATTTATCTCAGCATGAATATTTTGCAGGTGATGCATTTAGTTTTGCAGATATTCAGATGGGCTTTCCTTTAATTGCTATGCAGGAACGGATAGGAGGGGATCACCCCAATATTGATGCCTTTATTGAGCGGGTTAAAGTTAGGCCTGCTTATTTAAGAGCAATTATGCGTGAACAAAATTTAGAGAAATAAATACCCAAGAAAAAAGGATGCTTATAGCATCCTTTTTTAGACTTAACGCTTTACTACAATAGAGTCGATACCACTGTGTTGTAAGGTTTGTTGAGCAATTAGCGCTGCATCTTGTGAGTCGTATGGACCAGAAATAACGCGATACCAAATTTCACCACGTTCAGTGGTTTTTATGACATCGGCAGATAAGCCATTTAAAATAATTTCAGCTCGGCGGGCATCTGCTGCATCGGGGTCATTATAACTACGTACTTGTAAGATATAGTTTGCTTTTTCTACGGCTTGTTGAGTCGTTAATCCTGTCGCTTCGGAAGTGGGTTGATTATTTGATGGTGCTTCAATAATGACAACAGGATTCTTATCTTTTGTTTCAGGAACAGCTTGTTCAGGAATAGGAGTAACTTGCTGTTGAGGCAATAGATCGTAAAAGCGGTAATCTTTATTGGTTTCTTCGTTGTTTTGTTGAGGTGCAACTTGGTCTTTGGGTTTCACGGGTTCCCAAGGCTTCCACAACAGAAGTGCTACAGCAAAAGAAAGTACAATTAAAATAACCACAAGTGTACCTAGCCAAGAAGGAATTAGTGGCTTTTTAGGTTTGTTGGGTCTTTCTGATACACCACGCTGAGTTTTTCCAAACACGAGGGGAACCTCATTCTTATTTATTACGATAGAACCTATGCCACAGGACTAAGCAAGGCGATGATTTATTCATTTTCTTAATTTGCTTAGTTGTTGATATTACAGAAAAATGTATTTCCTGTAATCTCTTTTTTTTAAAAGAAAGATCATGTTAAAAACATGATCTTTCATGGAAAGCAATGCTTTGCTTACATGCTCTCAGGAGCAGAAACACCTAATAGCTCTAAACCATTTTTAAGTACTTGCTGAACGTTTACAGATAGCAATAAACGCGCTTGTGTTAATTCAGCATCATCGCCGAGTACTTTATGTTCGTTGTACCAACCATGGAATAATGCAGCAAGCTCTTTTAAGTAATTGCCTACTTGATGTGGTTCATGGCTATTTGCAGCACGAGTCACGATTTCAGGATAAGCTGCAAGCTTAGCTAAAATTTCTGCTTCAGTTTCAAGCTCTAATTTAGCAGCAAATTGACGTGCATTTTCAGTAGAGAATTGAACGCCTGTGGATGCAGCTTTTTCTAACATACGGCAAATACGTGCGTGTGCATATTGAATGTAATACACAGCATTATCTTTACTTTGAGAAACGGCAAGATCTAAGTCAAAGTCAATGTGCTGTTCAGATTTACGCATTACATAGTAGAAGCGCGCAGCATCATTACCAACTTCTTTACGAAGATCGCGTAATGTTACATATTGACCCGAACGAGATGACATTTGAACCATCTCACCGCCACGCCATAAGCTAACGAACTGAACTAAAAGTACAGTGAGTTTTTTAGAGTCATAACCCATTGCATCAATTGCAGCTTTTACACGAGCAATGTAGCCATGGTGATCGGAACCCCAAATATCGATAATATCTGTATAACCACGTTGAAGCTTGTTTAAGTGGTATGCAATGTCAGATGCGAAGTAAGTTGTTTGACCATTACGACGTTTTACAACACGATCTTTTTCATCGCCAAATTCAGTCGATTTGAACCAGATGTTGCCATCTTTTTCATATAAGAAACCACGTTGATCAAGCGTTTGAAGTGCTTCTTCAATTTTTTCAGTTAATGTTGCTTCACTGAACCATTGGTTAAATGTTACGCCAAACTCACCAAGGTCATCTTTAATATCTTCAAGAATTGCTTTTAAAGCTGCTTGATGGAAAACACGGTAGCCTTCGCCAATGAGTGCTTGTGAGTTAAAAATTAGACCATCAATGTGTTTTTCTTTGTCGCCAGACAGAACAACTTTGTTGCCTTCAGCATCTAACTCTGCAGCGTATTGAACATCTTCAGGAACGTCTTTATATACGTCAGCAATAGGACGTACGTAAGCATCGCCATCTTGATCAATAATGCTTTGTGCGATTTCTTTTACATAGTCGCCTTGGTACGCATTTTTAGGGAATACAAGTTCTTGACCTGTAAGTTCTAAATAGCGAAGGTATGTCGATGTTGCAAGGATGTCCATTTGACGCCCTGCATCATTGACATAATATTCACGGTCAACTTTTGCACCTGTTGCTTCAAGTAAATTAGCAACAGTCATACCGTATGCAGCACCACGACCATGACCTACGTGTAGGCTTGATGTTGGGTTTGCAGAAACAAATTCAACCTGAATGCGTTTTTCAGCATTGGCTTGTGTACGACCGAATTGATTTTTTTGTGCCTGAATTTGGTCTAAAACAGCGAAGCGTTGATCTGCATTTAAAAAGAAGTTGATAAAGCCAGGACCTGCAATTTCTGCTTTGCTGATATCGGCAACTTCAGGAAGGTTTGCAAGAATTTTTTCAGCTAAATCTCGTGGTTTCATACCAGCAGCTTTAGAACCAATCATCGCAATATTAGATGCGAAATCGCCATGACTTCGATCTTTAGTACGAGTCAAAATGCTTGTATTGTTCCATTCAGATGGGAGTACACCTTCAGCTTGAAGGGATTGCACTGCATGATCGAGCGCTGCTTGTATTGCCGTATTCATAATCAGTCGAAAAAGATGTCGCAGAAAAACAGTAAATATAGCAAATTTCGAGCTCTTTAGGTAAACGCAATTGTATTGAATGAATATTGTCCGATAATTTTTTTACTTTTTGATGCATTTTTAATGAATTGAGTAGATTGTTAAGCATACGGATGTCAGATGAACAGGTGTTTTGATGAGATATTGGATAGAAAATATATAAAAAGTGAACGACTTTTATTGTATTTGATGAGAGGTATTATTTTTTACTCATGTGCTATGTAATTTAGATTGATAGAAGATGCTACCTAAATAAGATATCAAAACTCCTATTCAGATAGTCGTAATTGGTATTTTTTGGGGAAATGCCAAATTTAATAAAAATAGAAAAAATTATGAAATGACTAAAATATAAAAAATGGTAAAAATTCATTTTTTTTATGAAAAAATAAATATTTTTAGCTGTTTTTTGAGTAAAACAGAGGTTTTTATATAAGATAACGCTATCACTCAAGTGGCTAAATCATTTGTAAATTATTATCAATTAATTAAATGACATTTTTTTGTGAAATGACGCTAAGCTATAGCAAGTAAATATAGATGGAATAAATTTTCTCAGATTATTTCATTTGATGACCCTCACAATGAGATCGGAAATGACATTAGACCAAACCAAAGCAAAAAAGCCTTTATACATTCCCTATGCAGGTAATACCCTTTTAGAATTGCCCCTTTTGAATAAGGGCTCAGCATTTAGCGACGAAGAGCGTACAACATTTAATTTGAACGGGCTAATCCCGCGTGTTGTTGAAACAATTGAAGAGCAAAGTCAGCGCTCATATCAGCAATATAGTGCATTTGATGAAGCTATTAATAAGCACATCTATTTACGTAATATTCAAGATACCAACGAAACATTGTTCTATCACTTAGTTGAAAATCGTTTAAGTGAAATGTTACCTATTATTTATACACCAACAGTGGGTGAGGCATGTCAGCGTTTTTCTGACATTTATCGCCGTCATCGTGGTGTATTTATTTCATATTCAGATCGTCAGCAAATTGATGAAATTTTACATAATGTAAGTAAGAAGAATGTGAAAGTTATCGTTATCACTGATGGTGAGCGTATTCTTGGTTTAGGTGACCAAGGCATTGGTGGTATGGGTATTCCAATTGGTAAGTTGTCGCTCTATACCGCATGTGGTGGTATTAGCCCTGCATATACTTTACCGATTACGATTGATGTCGGAACAAATAACGAAGAGCTTTTAAATGATCCTATTTATATGGGATTAAAGCATCCTCGTATTCGTGGTGAAGAATACTACAATTTTGTTGATGAAATTATTGCAGCCATTCAACGCCGTTGGCCTAATGTTTTAATTCAATTTGAAGACTTTGCTCAAGTTAATGCAATGCCTTTACTAAATAAATATCGTGATAAAGTTTGTTGCTTTAATGATGATATTCAAGGCACAGCAGCAGTTTCGGTGGGTAGTTTAATCGCTGCTTCACGTGCTGCGGGTAAAAAATTAAAAGATCAAATTGTTACTTTTGTGGGTGCAGGTTCTGCTGGTTGTGGTATTGCGGAGCAAATTATTTCGCAGATGGTGGCAGAAGGCTTAACCGATGCGGAAGCACGTAAACGTGTATTTATGGTTGATCGTTTTGGCTTGGTAACACATAAACAACCCGATTTGCTCGACTTCCAAAGTAAGTTGGCACAAAACTATGAAGAGGTTGGGGCGTGGGCATCTTCAGGTGAAATTATTAGCCTATTGGATGTCGTTAAAAATGCCAAGCCAACGGTTTTGATTGGTGTTTCAGGTCAGCCAGGATTATTCACAGAAAAAGTAATTAGAACGCTTGCACAACAGTGTCAACGTCCGATTATTCTTCCATTGTCTAACCCAACATCACGTGTTGAAGCACTTCCATCAGATATTATTCAGTGGACAGAAGGCCGTGCATTAATTGCAACAGGTAGCCCATTTGAACCTGTGCAATATGAAGGTAAAACATTTAATATCTCTCAATGTAATAACTCTTACATTTTCCCTGGTATTGGTTTAGGGGTGTTGGCAGTAAATGCGACTCGAGTAACGGAAAGCATGTTAATGGCATCGAGTAATGCCTTGGCAGATTGTTCTCCAAAATTGCAAGATATTGATGCAGATTTACTACCAGATTTGAATGAGATTCAAAAAGTATCGAAGTTTATTGCATTTAGAGTTGCAAAAGCTGCCATGGCTGCTGGTGTTGCGCCACTAATTAGTGATGAATTATTGAGTAAGTCGATAGAAGATAATTTCTGGAAACCAGAATATCGAGAATATAAACGAGTTACATATTAAGTAATTAAAAAAAGGAGATTGAAAAGTCTCCTTTTTTTTTGTTAAACTGTATGATATATAAACAATAAAAAGATTGTAAAAGGGTTCTTCTTTGTATTTGTAAGCGATTGGAAAATGCCGTTTATCATATACAATGAGAAATTAATAATAATATTTACTATTATCGAGTTAGATAATGAGTATGGAATCAAAATTTAATATTTATATCTATTTATCGATTTTAATCATTGTATTAATGGTTGTGTCGATTCTAATTCAAGTCTTACTCATGAAGAGAATTTTCTATTTTCAAAGAGATTTTCTAGAAGTAGGAGAAAGTAATAATAGGGCTTCTAAAGACCCTATTGGCATTTCACAACCAATAGCTTCTGATACGTCGAATAACAAAGAGCAAGCTTATATATTTTTAAAAGAGCATACTGCTGCGTCTTTGGAAGAAAGTTCTGTGGTTAAAGCAGAAAAACCTGTCGAATCAAAAACTGAAGAACAGCAAGAGAAAGATATAAGAAAGCCAAGCAATCATTCAGTTGTAGATACTGAATTTGATAAGCATGCTACGCAAACTTTAGTTTCTACGAGTGAAAATTTTGAGGCAGAAAAAAAGACATCAGTTAAGCCTGGTCTTTATTCACAAAATATAGTGTCTAAAAAGAAACAAAATCAAATTCAGTATAGATCTATTGTTTTAAATCAAAATTCAGTAGAAATTTCTAAAAAAGATAGAGCGAATAAAAGAGCTCTAGAGAAAGATGAATTGTTCATAGAGTCTACAGGTCAAGAGGCAGATAACCATAATGTAGCTCAACAAATAGCTGTGACTTCAGGTGGTGAAAAGACAGTTGTAGATGATCAGATCCTTGTTAATCAGCCATTAGATAGTACTGTTATTTCAAATAGTATTGAAAATGTGAATAGTCTTTCGATCAGTGAATTTGTTAAAACAGATTTAGAGCAACAGGAAATAAAGGCTCATTTTTCATCAGAGATAAATTCAGAAAAAATAAATTTGGATCAAAAAGAAGAGCATTCAGAAGATACGATAGTTAGTAATATAGGAAGTGTCGTATTAAATGAGACTACAGAAATTTCAAAAGATACTGTTTTACAGAACTTAGAAGTTTCATCTCAACATGAGGATGTTCTTGCCAATAGCCTTCATATCAAAGCGACATCTGCATTTCCGAATAAAGATGAAGTTCAAGAGTTAATTGGTCTTGAAAAAGTTCTTCAAACGAGCAATGTTTCTGATGACATTGATTCTGAAGTAAAGCCACTAAAACAAGAGCAGCAGCGAGCAGAAAAATCAGGATTAGAAGAAAAACTTCATGAACAATCTTTCGTGATTGAAGATAGAGTTTCTAAATCTGAAGAGTTAATTTCCACTATTTCTCAGGCGGATACTCAAATTTTAGTTGAAGCTGAAAAAATGAGTGATAAAGGTGAAATCGTCTTTTTCTCGGGGGTAAATAGCGATTTTTCTCATACAATAAAAAGTGATTCTTTGAATGATATTCTTGTATTGGAAAAAGGTATTCTTCATAACCTTGGGATTAAGCCAGAGTCTACTCATAAGAGCAGTGATATCACTAAAAATAAAATGAATAAGTTAAAGTTATTTGATAATGTTGTAAAAAAACTGACATCTAATAATCAGCAAGAAGTTGATGCTTCTTTAATTCAAAGTCATATTGAAAATGTAGAAAGTGAAGTCTCTTTTGATGGAATTAGAGATACCTATCAGAAAATTTTTAATGAATATAAATAAAAAATTTATAAGGAATAAAATATGAGCCTCTCAAAAAATTCGATCCACATCGTGACCCAAGCGAAAGGTGGTGTTGGTAAATCGTTTATATCAAGAATATTGGTTCAGTATTTACGTGAATATATGAAAGTATTTTGTTTTGATGCAGATCCACTTAATGATGGATTAGTTGCATTTAAAGGTTTAGAGGCACATAAATTGGGACTTAAAATGCTCAATGGTAATTTTGATTCTCGGGCTTATTACGATCCTTTATTTGAAACAATTTTATTAAATGACTGCGCTTTTTTAATTGATAGTGGTGCAAGTACGCATATTAATTTTATTAGCTATATTAAGGGTAGTGATATTCTCAATTTGTTCAAAGAAAATAACCGAGATATCGTATTCCATATTCCGCTTTCTGGAACAGTAGATTTTAATGATTGCTATAAAGAGCTACTAAAATTATCAGAGATTCTTCCTGAAAATAAAATTGTGATTTGGGAAAACTCATTTAATGGTGATGTAGATAAAAGCTATAGAAATGATGCGCAATTTAAAGCACTAACAAATGTGTTGGGTATTGTTGAATTAGAAAATCTGCAAGGCGCCCCATTGTTACAAGATATTGAGCTTATGCATAAGCAAAATTTAATATTTAGCGAAGTAGATGCAAATCCAAATTATTTTGGTGCCATTATTCGTAGACGTTTATCTCTTTATAAACATTTTGTTTTTGATCAATTAGATGAAGTTTTTAATGTGAAGCACTAAATTTTGAATAAAAAAACAGCACATTAAGTGCTGTTTTTTTATGTCTTGGATTAGTTTTCTAAGATAGTTTCTAGTAAGTTTTCACTTGGGGCAAAATAATAAGCCCCATCTTTAGGTGTAACAAAATGAAGAAGGCGGTCGTGAATACCATCACCACTTGTACCAAACATGCGTAAAAGCATTGAGTCTATAATCGACAGATTGTTGGTGTAGGCAATGAAGAATAAGCCTTGATCACCTTTACCATCACCATAAGGAAGAGAATGACGTAAAATTGCCATTTCCTCTCCATCATCATCTTCTACAACGGTACGAGAAACGTGTGAATTTTCAGGTTGAATATCATCATCAAGTTCAATGCTTTCTAGTTTGGTGCGACCAATAACATGTTCTTGAGCATCAACTTTTAGTTTTTTCCACTTTTCCAAGTCATGCGCATAGCGTTGCGCAAAAATAAAAGAACCATCAGCAAATTCATTCTCACCCGAAAGTAAAGCCGTTTCTGCTCGATCATCAGGGAATTGTGGGTTTTCAGTACCATCAATAAAACCAGTTAAATCTCGACCATCAAATTGGCGGAAGCAAACACGTTCATCTAATACTTCAACGTTGTTTTGAATGCCATCGAAGAATGATTGGCTCAAGGTGAAACATAAATCGGCACGTTGTGCTGCAATGTGAATAATGACATCGGCAGGAATAACAGGCATTTCAAAGGAGCCATGAATAGGGGCTAATTGTTTAAAGCCTTCAGGTCGTTTTGAATAAAGTTGATCCCAAAGCTCAGGACCAAACGCGACTGCGGTTTTAATATCTGCATGTGGATGTTGGCTGATCAGGCGATCACGTGTCGAAATTAAATTTTCAATACTTTCTTTTAATTCTGAAATGCTTAAATCTTTTAAACGTAAAACAATAAAACGGGCATGATCTGATGGTAATGGCAAAATTACAGATTGGGCGGTCATTCATGGCTCCTAAATATTTTATCTTTCTTGCAGACTTGGCTTATTGTGCCTGATGGGCAAAGCTCTGAATAGTATAAAACAAATAATTCATGATTGAATTTTAAAGCTATGAAAAGTGTAATAGTTCTATAATGCCTTGATTTTATTTTATTCGGTTCAATCATGTCCTATCAAATGTGGATTGCTTTCATGCTTGCATGTTGGGTAATTAGTATTTCTCCGGGTGCTGGTGCTATTGCATCTATGTCGAGCGGATTGAATTATGGCTTTCGTCATGGTTATTGGAATGTATTAGGGTTGCAACTGGCATTATTGGTTCAAATTGCTGTTGTGGCTGCTGGTGTAGGGGTTTTATTTGCCACAAGTCCTTGGGCATTTTTTATTGTGAAGTGGTTTGGTGTTGCTTATTTGCTATATCTTGCCTATTTACAGTGGAATGCGCCAGTTCAGTCAATAGATATTCAAAATGATTTACCAAACAAGTCGCGTACTCAACTTGTCTTATATGGTTTCTTGGTCAATATGAGTAATCCCAAAGCAATAGTTTTCTTATTGGCGGTATTACCTCAGTTCTTGGACTTATCAAAACCGCAATGGTTGCAATATGTCATTATGACTATGACTATGATTAGTATCGATTTGATTGTTATGGCTGGTTATACAGGTTTAGCTGCTAAAGTATTAAGAATGTTGAAATCTGCTAAACAGCAAAAAATAATGAATCGTACCTTTGCTATTTTATTTACATGTGCGGCAAGTCTATTGAGCTTTGTACATCAATAAATGTTAAGGCGTTTCTAGTTGTATTATTTATGGAGATTAAAAAAAAGGCAAAAAGATTTGACATTTTAAATAAGTGTGATATAGTTCTCATTATAAGAAGTAAACAATAAACAAATCAACAAGTTTTGCATTTTCAGACTCCTTCGCTCCCCCAAGTGATGGAGTCTCTTTTTATGTGTGATATTTAAAAATTAATCCCAAAAAAAACCATCAAAAATGATGGTTTTTACTTAAACTATTTTTTTTAAATTAATCTTTTAACTTTTTGAATAATAAATATTATGGCAAAAAGAATAGACATCGTTAAAACAATGCTTAATCCTGTTGAAATATCTAAACCTGCGCTTGACCATAAACCAACACTTACACCAATTTGTGCGATGACAAATGCCCAAATGACCATTTGCTTTGGAGAGTGAGAGAGTAGGCGAGCAGTGAGTGCGGGAATGACAAGTAATGCACCCATCAGTAAAGAGCCAACTGCACGTAAAGCTAATACTGTAAATAATGCAAGTAAAAGCATAAAGATTAGACGCTGCCAATGTGCATTTACACCTTCGCTCATTGCAATATCAGGATCTATTGCAATTTGAATTTGTGCGGTCCAATATTTATATAAAACTGCGAGAGCAACGGCAATAACAATTGCAAATACAGGTAAGTCTGCCCAAGAAATTTGTAAAAGATCGCCAAATAAATAGCTTAATAATTCTGGGCGTAGCGTTGGTAAATATTGAATGAGCAATAAACCAGAGCATAAAAGTGTAGCTGAGCAGAGTGCCAGAAGTGCATCATTTGGGAGTCGTGGGTCGTGTAGTACCCATAAAATAGCGACCAATAATAATGCTAAAAATGTCACACCAACCCATAGAGGTAAACTTAAAATACCTGCAACAGCAACACCTAATAATGTTCCATGGGCCATAGTATCTGCGAAAAAAGACATGCGACGCCAAAGCATTAGACAGCCTAATGGTGCAGTTAAAAACACAAGTAATGTGCCCATTGTCCATGCAGGTAATAGTAGTTGTAACCATTCCATCATGGCTTAAGCTTCCGGTTCTGGGTGAATATGTGGGCGTGAGTCACGTTCGCACGTTGTCGCAGTATCACCATGAGCACAATGATTATGGTGATGTTGATAGAACACACGATTTGTACCGAAAATGGCTTGGTAAGCTGGATCTTGCTGAATATTTTCAGGTAAACCACTACAGCAAATATGTTTGTTTAAGCATACAACACGTTGTGTACCTTGCATAACCCATTGTAAATCATGTGAAACAATCAGTATCGAGCAACCGTATTTTTCAGGAAGGCTACGAACATAATCATAAAGTTCTGCTTCAGACTGAATATCTAAACCCTGCATGGGTTCATCTAAAACTAAAACATTGGGTTGTCTGAGTAAGGCACGTGCTAATAACACACGTTGACGCTCACCACCTGAAAGTTGTTGAACCCTTGAGTTTTCTAGCTTTGAAATGCCTGTGTCTTGAATAATTTGCGCTTTAATATCTTTTGGGCAAACTTCAAGATCGAGTAAGTCTTTTACTCGTAAAGGTAAGCTATGAGAAGGATTGAATTTTTGGGGTACATAAGAAAATTTAAGATTCGATTTCGCGTGAATACTGCCTGATTTGGGTTTCACAATGCCAAGTAAAACCTTAATAAGCGTAGATTTCCCTGCACCATTGGGTCCAATTAGCGTGACAATTTCACGGTCGTATAATGTGAAATCTACATTCTTTAAAATTTCTCTATCATCTATATGAACAAAAATATTTTTAAGTTCAATGACTGGACTTTCAGTTATTGCTTGTGGCTGCACTGATGACAAACTCCAGAGATTTCAATAATACTATGCTGCGCTATAAAGTTGTCTGCAGCAGATAAGGTCGCAAGTTGTTGTAATAAACCTTGAGCAGAAGCTTCTGTAACAGATTTACATTCTGTGCAAATTAAAAATGCAGCCTGATGTCCTTCGCGAGGATGACAACAAGGAATATAAGCATTAATAGATGTCAGGCGATGAATAAGCCCTTTTTCTAATAAAAAATCTAAAGTCCGATAAACGGTAGGTGGGGCAGCAGGGCGTTCTGAACCATTTTTTAAATTTGCTAAAAGGTCATAGGCACCAACAGGACCTGACGCAGAAAGTATGAGTTCTAACACTTGTTTGCGTAAGGGTGTGAGGCGTGCTCCTGTTGCAACACAAAGACTTTCAGCATCTGCTAGACGTTGATCAATATTGTGATGACCATGTACGCCGTGTAAAGTATCGTGATGTTCATGAGAACATGAGCCCATAGCAACCTCATAGATTTAGAGCAAAAAATATACGTTGAATTTTAACATGAAGTGAGTGGAGTTTCGATTCGGGATGTATATTTTTATTGGTTTGTTATATTATAACATTTTTTAGAGCTGTAAGCGATTTATCCATGTCCCGTTTCTTTGCATTTTGTATATTTGCTGTGATGAGTAGTTTGAGTTGGTCTCAATCTATTGTTGTTTCTACACATCCAATTTATTTAATTGCTGAGAAAATTACAGAGGGTGTGGAAAAGCCTATTTTATTACTTAAAGATCAAGCGGGTCATGATGTGACATTAACACCAGCACATCGAAAAACAATTCAAGATGCAGCTTTAGTTATTTGGCTTGGTCCACAGCATGAAGCACCATTGAATAAGCTCTTGGCAGATAATCCTACTGCAATTTCAGTTTTAGAATCAGGTATTGTTCAAACATTACCGCAACGTGATGTGCGTGGTAAGTCAATTAAAGGGACTCTAGATACGCATGTATGGTTAGATCCGAATAATGCAGTCCGTATTGGTTTCTTTATTGCGGCATTACGCTCGCAACAACAACCAGAACATAAAGCGAAGTATTGGGCAAATGCTCAAAAGTTTGCAAAAGAGATGCTATTTGCTGCAAATAAACATAACACGACATTATCTGCAAAGCCGTATTGGTCATTTCATGATGCCTATCAATATTTAGAGCGCCCATTAAACTTAACATTTGCGGGTGCATTAACCTCGGACTCGCATATGGCACCTACAGTAACTCAGATTAAGTACTTAAATGACCATCGTCCAATGACAAAAATGTGTTTACTTGCGGAAGGTCATGCAAGTAAAAATCAGTATCAAAAGCTAGGTGATATTTCATTTCAAAAAGTGGATGAAAGTATGAGCGGGGAAGGGGACTTTGTTGTAGGTTGGAGCAAATTGACCCAAGAAGTTCAAAAATGTGTGTTAAATGCACGAAAGTAAACTATTTATTAAACAAAAATAAATATAAAGCCGATGTTATATAGTTGCAAAAAAACTCGACTTAGGTCGGGAAAAGATTGCATGTTTAGGGGGCTAACTCTATAATGCCTTCGATAAAAATCGATCACCGGTTAAACTTGTCAAGCATTAGTGCTGTAAGTGGAAATGTATATGAGCCGAACTAGTCGCATGATTGATCGACGATTAGCGAAAGCTTTAGTCCTCATACAAGCATGTATGATTCCTGTTTCAGCCTTGATTGCGTTGGTCTTGAAAGACACAACTGCTGCATACAGCGCCGCTCTTGGAGCGTTAGTTTGTTGGTTAGCAAGTAGTTATTTTTCTTGGCAGTCGTTTCGAACGGCAGGCGCGCGAGCAACGAAGCAAGTTCTTTTGAACATGTATAGGGGCATGATGGGCAAGTTTGCTATAGTGATCGTTGGATTCATTTTAATTTTGAGCAATGTTAAACCGTTGTCAGCGGTCGCATTGTTTTGTGGGTTTATTCTCGTTCAAGCCATGTCGTGGGTTGCACCTTTTTGTGTTTCACGCTTTCAGAAACGAGTTTAAGCACAACAAAAATTGAAAAGTTTTTTTGGAGTGGAACGAGATATCAAGCAGCACGCGATATTCGTTTTCTCTATATTAGTATTTGACATTGACCAGGTGTGATTTATGGCTGCTGAAGAACATGCCCTTACTTCGACCGAGTATATCAAGCATCATTTAACGAACATGACTTATGGCAAAATGCCAGACGGTTCTTGGAAGTTAGCTGAAACTGCTGATGAAGCTCAACAGATGGGGTTCACTGCTATTCACTTGGATTCTATGGGTTGGTCTATCACGCTCGGTGTGATTTTCTGTTTGTTGTTCTGGTGTGTAGCGAAAGCTGCAAACTCTGGTGTTCCTACCAAGTTCCAGTCTGCAATTGAAATGATCATTGAGTTTGTTGACTCAAGTGTCCGCGACACTTTCCATGGCAAATCACGTTTAATTGCTCCATTAGCATTAACCATCTTCGTGTGGATTTTCCTCATGAACGCGATGGACTTAATACCAGTTGACTTTATCCCGTATACAGCTCAATTGATTGGTGCGCACGTATTTGGTATGGACCCTCACCACGTTTACTTTAAAATTGTTCCATCTACTGACCCTAACATTACCCTTGGTATGTCATTGTCTGTATTTGTTCTTATTTTGTTCTATAGTATTCGTGAAAAGGGTATTAGTGGTTTTGTTGGCGAATTGGCACTTAACCCATTTAACCCAAGTAACCCAGTTGCAAAAGCGTTATTAATTCCAGTGAACTTAATTCTTGAATTAGTAACATTCCTTGCACGTCCAGTTTCATTGGCTCTTCGACTTTTCGGTAACATGTATGCAGGTGAGTTAATCTTCATCTTAATCGCGTTATTACCGTTCTGGATCCAATGGGCTCTGTCTGTGCCTTGGGCGATCTTCCACATTCTTGTTATTACGTTACAAGCATTCATTTTCATGATGTTAACTATCGTATACTTGAGTATGGCTAGCGAAAAACATTAATGGTATTGCCTAACTGTCATACGATGGTTAGGCCTATAATTTTTTTTAATTTAACTTGGTATAAAACCTAACCTCTGAGGAATTATCATGGAACTCACTTTAGGTCTAGTTGCAATCGCATCTGCTATCTTGATCGCTTTTGGTGCTTTAGGTACTGCGATTGGTTTTGGTCTTTTAGGCGGTCGCTTCCTTGAAGCTGTAGCTCGTCAACCAGAATTGGCTCCACAACTACAAACTCGTATGTTCTTAATCGCAGGTCTTCTTGATGCTGTGCCTATGATCGGTGTTGGTATTGGCTTGTTCTTCATCTTCGCTAATCCATTTGTAGGTTAATCAGCTTAATTCCTAAATTAAACTATTGAGGAATAGCAATGAATATCAACCTCACATTGATTGGCCAAGCGATTGCGTTTGCGATGTTTGTCGCATTCTGCATGAAGTTTGTATGGCCACCACTAATCAATGCGATTAGTGAGCGTCAGCGTAAAATCGCTGATGGCTTAAACGCTGCTGAAAAAGCGAAAGCTGATCTTGCGGATGCGCAAGCTCAAGTGAAAGCTGAATTAGACGCGGCTAAAGCACAAGCGGCTCAATTGATCGAACAAGCGAACCGTCGCGGTGCGCAATTGGTAGAAGAAGCGCGTACTCAAGCATCTGCTGAAGGTGAGCGTATTCGTCAACAGGCTAAAGAAGCTGTTGATACTGAAATCAATGCTGCTCGCGAAGAATTACGTCAACAAGTTGCTGCTCTTGCAGTTGTTGGTGCTGAGAAAATTCTTAGCCAACAAGTTGACGCAGAAGCTCACAATGCCATGCTGACTCAGCTGGCTGCTAAACTTTAAGAGAGGCGGATTATGGCTGAACTCTTGACGTTGGCACGCCCATACGCTAAAGCAGCATTTGCTTACGCTTCTGAGCAAAGTGCAACTGACTCTTGGTCAACAGCACTTGAATTGCTCAGTGCTGCGGTGCAAGACGAAGCATTTTCAGCTTTCTTAAATCGCCCTGAGCTTACTCCTGCTGAGCAGGTAAGTGTGATTGCTAAAGTTTTAGGTGAAGACCAAAACGCTGCAGTGTCAAACTTTTTGACATTGCTTGCCGAAAATGGCCGTTTGTCACTTCTTCCTGAAATTGCTGCAGAATACGAACAGCTCAAATCACAGAATAACAATACTGTGGATGTTGTGATTGAATCAGCATTCCCATTGACTTCTGTACAAGAACAATTACTTGCACATGCTTTAGAGAAAAAATTCAAAGCTGCAGTAAATGTTTCTGTAGAAGTTAAACCAGAGCTAATTGCTGGTGTAGTTATTCGTGCAGGCGACCAAGTGATAGATGATTCTGCGCTTAACAAGCTTGAAAAAATGCGGACTCGTCTTCTTGCTTAATTGCTCGAAGACTGAACTTTAAAAAGATTGAGGTATAGCGCAATGCAACAACTGAATCCATCCGAGATCAGTGCGCTCATTAAACAGCGTATCGGCGATCTGGACACCAGCGCAACCGCTAAGAACGAAGGAACCATTGTTATGGTTTCCGACGGTATTGTGCGTATTCACGGCCTTGCTGATGCAATGTACGGTGAAATGATCGAATTCGACGGCGGCCTTTATGGTATGGCACTGAACCTAGAACAGGATTCAGTGGGCGTCGTTGTTTTAGGTAACTACTTAAGCCTTCAAGAAGGTCAAAAAGCTCGTTGCACAGGTCGTGTATTAGAAGTTCCGGTTGGTCCAGAACTTTTAGGCCGTGTAGTAGATGCTTTGGGTAACCCAATTGATGGTAAAGGCCCAATTGATGCAAAATTAACTGATGCTGTTGAAAAAGTAGCACCAGGCGTAATTTGGCGTCAATCAGTGGATCAACCTGTACAAACTGGTTATAAATCAGTAGATACAATGATCCCTGTAGGTCGTGGTCAACGTGAGTTGATCATTGGTGACCGTCAAACTGGTAAAACAGCAATGGCGATCGACGCGATCATCGCTCAGAAAAACTCTGGCATTAAATGTGTATACGTAGCAATTGGTCAAAAACAATCGACTATCGCTAACGTTGTACGCAAGCTAGAAGAAACTGGCGCTATGGCGTATACAACTGTTGTAGCAGCAGCGGCAGCGGATCCAGCAGCAATGCTTTATCTTGCTCCATATTCTGGCTGTACAATGGGCGAATACTTCCGTGACCGCGGTGAAGATGCGTTAATCATTTATGATGACTTGTCTAAGCAAGCTGTTGCTTACCGTCAAATTTCATTGCTTTTACGCCGTCCACCAGGTCGTGAAGCTTACCCAGGTGACGTGTTCTATCTACATTCACGTCTACTTGAGCGTGCTTCTCGTGTATCTGCTGACTACGTTGAGAAATTCACTAATGGTGAAGTTAAAGGCCAAACTGGTTCATTAACTGCATTGCCAATTATTGAAACTCAAGCGGGTGACGTATCTGCATTCGTACCAACGAACGTAATTTCGATTACTGATGGTCAGATCTTCTTAGAAACATCATTATTCAACTCAGGTATTCGTCCTGCAGTGAACGCGGGTATCTCTGTATCTCGTGTTGGTGGTTCTGCACAAACTAAGATCATCAAAAAATTGTCTGGTGGTATCCGTACCGCTTTAGCACAATACCGTGAATTGGCAGCGTTTGCTCAGTTCGCTTCTGACCTTGATGAAGCAACTCGTAAGCAATTAGAACATGGTCAACGTGTAACTGAGTTAATGAAGCAAAAACAATATGCTCCTTACTCAATTGCTGACCAAGCTGTTTCAGTTTATGCATCTAACGAAGGCTACATGGCTGACGTAGAAGTTAAGAAAATCGTTGCATTTGATGCTGCGTTAGTTTCTTTCTTCCGTTCAGAACAAGCTGCGTTAATGCAAAAAATTGACGAGACTGGTGCTTGGGATAAAGAAATCGAAGCAGCATTCAAAGCAGGTATTGAAAGCTTTAAAGCGACTCAAACTTACTAAGTTTCAGACTGTTGAAATTTAGTGTTGGTTTGGTTCACGGAATCAACCTTCGGAGGCTCGCAAGGGCCTTCGAATACTAGGTTAAGCGTATGGCAAATTTAAAAGAAATTCGCGCCAAAGTAGCTAGTATCAAAAGCACGCAGAAGATTACTCGCGCGATGCAGATGGTAGCAGCTTCTAAGATGCGTCGTGCGCAAGAGCGCATGGCTCAAGGCCGTCCGTATGCCGAAAATATGCACCGTGTAATTGCTCATTTGGTACAAGCGAATCCTGAATACAAACATCGTTATATGGTTGAACGCCCAGTTAAGCGCGTTGGCTATATCATTGTGTCTTCAGATCGTGGTTTGGCAGGTGGTTTGAACATTAACTTGTTCAAAAAAGTTGTTAAACATGTACAGCAACAACAAGAGCAGTCAATTGAAGTTCAATTTGCTTTAATTGGTCAAAAAGCGGTTTCGTTTTTTAAAAGCTACGGCGGTAAAGTGCTTGGTGCGACAACTCAAGTTGGCGACACACCAAGCCTTGAACAGTTATCTGGTTCTGTACAGGTAATGTTAGACGCTTACGATAAAGGCGAGTTAGATCGTATTTATCTAGTTTCTAACGGCTTTGTAAATGCCATGACTCAAGATCAAAAGATCGAACAACTTGTTCCTTTAGCTGCTGCTGAAGATGACAAGACTCTTAACCGTCAATATGGTTGGGATTATATCTATGAGCCAGAAGCTGAAGAGCTTTTAAATGGCTTATTGGTTCGTTACATTGAGTCTGTGGTGTATCAAGGCGTAATCGAGAACATCGCGTGTGAGCAATCTGCTCGTATGGTTGCAATGAAAGCTGCAACAGATAACGCTGGTGACTTGATTAAGAACCTACAACTTATTTATAACAAGCTGCGTCAAGCCGCGATTACTCAGGAAATTTCTGAGATCGTTGGTGGTGCCGCTGCCGTTTAACATTATTTTGAATTGAGGAGACAGCAATGAGTAGCGGTCGTATCATTCAGATCATCGGCGCGGTAATCGACGTCGAGTTTGAACGCAATAGCGTTCCTAAGATCTATGACGCTCTTCACGTTGATGGAACTGAAACTACTTTAGAAGTTCAGCAACAACTTGGTGATGGCGTAGTTCGTACTATTGCAATGGGTTCTACTGAAGGCCTTAAGCGTGGTTTGAACGTAACAAATACTGGCGCTCCGATCTCTGTACCTGTAGGTACAGCGACTCTTGGTCGTATTATGGACGTTCTTGGTCGCCCTATCGATGAAGCTGGTGATGTTGCTACAGAAGCTCGTTTACCGATTCACCGTCAAGCACCTTCTTACGCTGAACAAGCAGCTTCTACTGACCTTTTAGAAACTGGTATTAAAGTAATTGACTTACTTTGCCCGTTCGCTAAAGGTGGTAAAGTTGGTTTATTCGGTGGTGCCGGTGTTGGTAAAACTGTAAACATGATGGAGTTGATCAACAACATCGCTAAAGCTCACTCAGGTTTATCTGTGTTTGCTGGTGTTGGTGAGCGTACTCGTGAAGGTAATGACTTCTATCACGAGATGAAAGACTCTAACGTTCTTGACAAAGTAGCGATGGTTTACGGTCAGATGAACGAGCCACCAGGTAACCGTTTACGCGTAGCGTTGACTGGTCTTACTATGGCTGAGTACTTCCGTGACGAGAAAGACGAAAACGGTAAAGGCCGTGACGTATTATTGTTCGTAGACAACATCTACCGTTATACACTAGCAGGTACTGAAGTATCAGCACTTCTAGGTCGTATGCCGTCTGCAGTAGGTTACCAACCTACACTTGCAGAAGAGATGGGTGTTCTTCAAGAACGTATTACATCTACTAAGTCTGGTTCTATTACGTCAATTCAAGCGGTATACGTACCTGCCGATGACTTAACAGATCCATCGCCTGCAACTACATTCGCTCACTTAGACGCAACTGTAGTATTGAGCCGTGACATCGCATCTTCTGGTATTTACCCAGCGATCGATCCACTTGACTCAACTTCACGCCAATTAGATCCATTAGTAGTTGGTGCTGAGCATTACGAAATTGCTCGTTCAGTTCAAAACGTTCTTCAACGTTACAAAGAATTGAAAGACATTATCGCAATTCTTGGTATGGACGAGTTAGCTGAAGAAGACAAACTTACTGTATACCGTGCACGTAAGATTCAACGCTTCTTCTCTCAACCGTTCCACGTAGCTGAAGTGTTTACTGGTGCTCCTGGTAAACTTGTACCACTTAAAGAAACGATTCGTGGCTTTAAAGGTCTTTTAGCTGGTGAATACGACCATATCCCAGAACAAGCGTTCTACATGGTTGGTGGTATTGACGAAGTTATTGCTAAAGCTGAGAAACTTTAATTAGTTCCCTAATTTAGGAGATTCTCATGGCGACTATGCAATGTGATGTTGTAAGTGTAAAAGAGTCTTTGTACTCTGGCACTGTAACTATGCTAATTGCTAAAGGTGCTGGCGGTGAGTTAGGTATTATGCCTGGACATGCTCCGTTAGTAACTTTACTTCAACCTGGCGCAATTCGCGTTGTGTTGGAAAACGGTACTGAAGAGTTAATCTTTGTATCGGGTGGTGTTCTAGAAGTTCAACCGCATGTGGTTACGATTCTTGCAGATACTGCAATTCGTGCACACGACTTAGATGAAGTTGCAATTCTTGAAGCGCGTAAAAACGCTGAAGTTTTGTTAGCAAATCAAAAGAGCGATTTGGACTCTGCTGCTGCATTGGCTGCTCTTGCAGAAACTGCTGCTCAGTTGGAAACAATCCGCAAAATCAAAAACCGCGCTCAATAAGGCATGGTTCGAGATTGAAGAAACCACCCGAAAGGGTGGTTTTTTTATGGTATAAATAATTAAAAATAAAAGGGATTTTTATGATTAAAGCATCATTTTTTTATCGGGGATTCATTTTTTTAGCTTTTATTACTTATATTGTTTGTTTTGTAATAGCTGTAATTTCTATGCAAGGAAATTATTGGGATGAAATATTAAAAGCATTAACTACTCCAGTTAGCTTTACTATATTTATTGCATTTTTTGCAGTAGCTTTTGCATTAGAAAATTATCTTAGAAAAACTGATTTAGATATATCAGGTAGAGTGAAAATTTATAATTATGAGCCTAAAAAAAGTGGATATAGCTATGACACTAGTATTATAAGTTTTCAGCTAAATAATTATAAAGATAAGACGGTTGTGATTTATAAAGTCTATTTACGATTGGAGGGAAATCTATATATCGAGCTATTAGATGCAACTAAAAAGCCTATATTATTAAAAGCTTACGACACTTGTTTCGAAAAAATAGAAAAAACACTTTATTATAAAAAAGACAATGAGCCAAGATTGATAAAGAATATTAATCTTGGTAATTCAAATATTTATTTAGATACAAACGAAGGGAGATACAAGGTAAAGAAAAAAATAGAGAATTGGGTGCCTAAAAAAGAAAATATATTAATTCCTATTACGGGAAATGGCGATTATGATTTTGATGTTAAATTTTACATTCATGAAAATTCTCCAATATCATTACAGCCTACAAGTTACTCTCTTAAGTTTGGACAGGAAAGTATTAAAATACATGGTAAAACTGTAAGTGTTAAAGATATTAAAAATGCTGATGAGCTAAAAGCTTTAATAGAAAAAGAGTGTCCTATATATGGAGGCTATTCTATCACTACTTTAATAGACCAAATTAATAAAGAATATCCAACTTGGTCATCAGCTAGTGATATTGATTCCAAAAAAAAATTTAGCAATTATACAAAGCAGCTATGTAAAAGATTGCTAAGAGCATTTAAGAAGGAGTAGTAATAAACTCCCCATTCCCTAAAATCTTCACTTTAAATATTTCATCAAAGCCTTCATCTAAACTTGGTATTTCTAGCTTTTTATACGTTGCTCTTACGCCAACTTCAGGAATATTGGCTTTACCTATGCGGTGGCTATTACGCTCTAAAGTACTTTTCAAATCTGTTTCAAAATAATAAGAAATCACCTCAAAACCAGCATCTTTAGCTCGTTTTATATAACGAGCACGATCTTCTTTTGTAGGATTGGTGTTGTCTATAACCATTTTGGTTTTAGAAGCTAAACATGCTTCAAAAATAATATTTTCTCGGTGGCGAGTTTTTAGCATATCCAAATTTATACGCAAATGACTATGCGCTAAATTGAGTAAATAAAAACTCGACTTTCCTGAGGCTTGAACGCCTGTAAAAATAATGAGCTGCATTTTGAAAACTAAGAATGAATAACTCTAAGCTTATCAAAATAAGAAGGAAATAGATAAAGTTGGTGATTGCATTTTCAACCTACCTAACTCCAACCTTTAAGATATTACTATTTTTTTGTACTACAAAATGAATGAATAGTTTTAAGTGTAAAACACATGGAGTAAAGAATAATGGCTATGATGAAAGCTGCAGTGGTTACGGAATTTAATCAACCACTTGTTATTAAAGAAGTAGAAATTCCAAAAGTAACAGCAGGTAAAGTACTAGTAAAAATGGTCGCAACAGGGGTTTGCCACACAGATTTACATGCTATGCATGGTGATTGGCCAATTAAACCAACCTTACCATTTATTCCTGGACATGAAGGTGTGGGGGAGGTTGTAGAAATTGGTGCAGGCATAGACCATCTTAAAGTTGGCGATATTGTTGGTGTGCCTTGGCTATATTCTGCATGTGGTCATTGTGATCATTGTTATGCAGGCTGGGAAACACTGTGTAAGCAACAACAAAATTCGGGATACTCTGTAAACGGTAGCTTTGCGGAATACTGCTTAGCAGATGGTGAATATGTAGGTGTAATTCCTGCAGGTGTCGATTTACTCGAAATTGCGCCAATTCTGTGTGCGGGAGTTACGGTATATAAAGGTCTGAAAATGACAGATGCCAAAACAGGTGATTGGGTTGCAATCTCTGGAATTGGTGGTTTGGGACATGTAGCAGTTCAGTATGCAAAAACCATGGGCTTTAATGTTGTTGCAATTGATGTAGATGATTCAAAAATTGAGCTTGCAAAAAGTTTAGGTGCAGACGTTGGTATTAATGCGTTAAAAACTGATGTAAAACAAGCTGTAATTGACGCAACAGGTGATGGCTGCCATGGGGTTTTGGTGACAGCAGTTTCTCCTAAAGCGTTTGAACAAGCTGTTTCAATTATTCGTCGTGGTGGAACAATGGTTCTTAATGGATTACCGCCAGGTAAATTTGACCTTTCAATTTTTGATATGGTGTTAGATGGTATTACTGTTCGTGGTTCTATTGTAGGAACACGTTTAGATTTAAAAGAAGCATTAGATATTGCAGCGAAAGGGAAAGTTAAGGCGCATATCAGCGTAGAACCTTTAGAAAATATTAATGATATTTTTGATCGAATGGAACATGGGAAAATAGATGGGCGCATAGTAATTGATATGCGAATTTAATTTTCTAATATATGAAAGCCTTATCTTCTAAAAGAGGATAAGGCTTTTTAGTTGGAATAAGTTAAGTCAGTTATTTATCATTTGAAGAAATCATCATACCTGCAAGCTTAATCATTTCATCTTGAACATTGCCCATTTGCTGTTCAATTTTATCTAAATCGACCTTAGATAAGTCTAAATCGCCTTTTAAGAATGGAGAATTTAAAACTTTTTCATTGGCAGATAAAATATTTGCACGAATATCGTCAATTTCCTGACTCTTTAAATTTAAAGATTCTAAGACTTGATTCAATTCTTTCAATTGGCTTTGTAGTTGAGCTGCTGTTTCTTTTAATTGTTGATGATCTTGTGCATTTACCGCATCTTCTAAAGTTGTTTGAGTCTGCTTTAACTGATCAATATATTCGCCAGCTTTCATTTGCATATCTGCAACATCTCGAACAATGTAGAGCATATTGCCACTTTTTAGATTATGAGGTGCATTGTCATGAGAGGAAGCATCTTTTTGTTGCGCTGTATCATTTTGCTCAATAGTGCTTTCAGCGGTTTGATTTTGTTCACAACCAATTAAAAGAATACCAGTACTAAAAATAGCAAAAGGAAGTAACACACCTTGAAGAAGTTTTTTCATGTTGAGCACAGTATTTATACACGATGGCTTTAATATAAGGGGCAAATGTGAAGAAAAAACAGATTTTTGCAAAGTTATAACATTACTTTTGTAAAAAAGAGCATGTGTATGCTCTTTTTTCATTTAACGATTAAATAAAGCTTATTTTGCAAGTTCTGCATTTATTGCATCAACAATTCGAGCATCATCAGCTGTAATATCGGGTGCAAAACGAGCAACAATTTCACCTGTTTTAGACACAAGAAATTTTTCAAAGTTCCATAAAACTTCAGGTGGCTCATTTGGTGTTAATCCATAGTCTACTAAATCTTTCCACCAAGGACCTTCACCAATACGTTCAGGAATAGCTTGCGTTAAAGTTTGGTAAAGTGGGTGTTTATCTGCACCTGCAACTGAAATTTTTGAGAATAGTGGGAAGTCTACTTTATAGTTTACAGAGCAAAAATCTTGAATTTCTTCATCCGAACCAGGTTCTTGTTCTAAGAAGTTGTTTGCTGGAAATCCTAAAATTTCTAAACCTGAGTTTTTCTTTTCTGTATAAAGTTTTTCTAAGCCGTCATATTGCGGTGTTAAACCACATTTTGATGCAACATTTACAAGAAGTAAAACCTTACCTGTATATTGATTTAAGGTAACATTTTCACCTTGAATTGTTTTTACTGGAATGTTGTATACAGAAGCCATGATCATTTCTCTAATAATGAATACTTAAATGTTTTAGCGCTTATTCAAGGGAGGAGCAAGTCAATTTTTAGTAAATTGTGGCAAAGATTTCTAGAGGAGATAATTTAGGAAGATTTCAGTTGATTTGGCGTTTGGTTTGTATAGCGTTTAAAGAATTCAATAAAGCTAGAACTGTGGTTATAACCTAAATCGTATGCAACTTTTTTAATGGAAACATCCTGAGATAGTTGAGTAATGGCGTATAAAATTTTAGCCCGATTACGCCATTCAGAAATACTCATATTCAATTCTTGCTGACAAAGGCGTAATAGGTGGCGCTCTGTTATAGGGGCATCTGTAATGAGTTGGTGAAGGCTACAAGTTAAATTTTCAGGAGCAGAAAGTTTATCTAGAATTTTCTTTAAAACTGGATGGTGGCTTTGTGGCAAATAGTGATTGTATTTAGGTGCTACGATCAATTGATCTAATAATACTTGTAATAAATGACGATAATGACTCGAGTTCTCAGAGGTGTTTTTGAAACGCAAAACCTCTTCGACTAAGGTTCTTAGAAAAAAACTCACACCTAAAACTTCTGCTTTTGTAGAAAAAAATTGACATAAATTAGGGTGAAAACGGATTGCAACATAGTGAGTCCGAGTCTGCTCGGCTGCATGGCAATGATGTGTTATACGTGGTGGAATCCAAATGCCATAACTAGGAGGTGATAGCTGTATTTGCCCATCAATTTCATACTCTAAAATGCCTTGAAGGCAAAAGTTAAAATCTCCCCAAATAGATGCATGTGGTTCAACATAGTCGTTTTTTTCATAGAAAAACTCTTCTACAGTCATGTATTTTTCAAGTTCATGCATATAAGTTGCTCTATGAATAAATAGGTTGATTTCAGGTATCATTTTTATAATGTCGAATATACGATATAAATGTCTGATATTCAGTATTTAAATTATTTCCGACCTTTTGCATAATATTCATTCGCATTTAAGATATGAACTATTTATGAATCAGCAAATTAAAACAAATACTTGGGCTGTTTTTTTGCCCCTTATTGCTGTATTTATTTGGGCATTGAATGTTGCTGTTACACGTTATGTTGCAGATTATATTTCACCAATTAGTATTAGTTTTTATCGTTGGTTTGTCGCATTTCTTATTTTAACACCATTTATGCTAATCAAATTGATTAAGTCATGGTCGTTAATTCGTCCTTATTTAGCAAAATTTGCAGTTTTATCTGCTTTTGGAATGATGCTCTATCAGGGAATTTCTTATGTTGCGGCACATTATACAAGTGCTACAAATATGGGAATTATTAATGCATTTATTCCAATTTTTACCATGTTTGTATCTATTGCGATATTAAAAGAATATCCCAATAAATTTGCTGTTATTGGTGGTTTATTATCTTTTTGTGGTCTTATTTTTGTGATTGCTCAAGGTGATATTTTAAGTCTGCTGCATTTGGGTGGTCATGTAGGTGACTTACTGATGATAGCCGCTGTCTTCTTTTATGCATTTTATGGGGTCTTTTTAAAAAAATGGAAACTACAGGTTCCTTTGCTATTGAGCTTGTATGTACAAATTATTTTTGTACTTATTTTTCACTTACCATTTTTGCTATGGTTTGGCTTGGATGCAATTAATACTGGAAATGTGACAAGTGTTTTATATGCGGGTATTTTTCCATCGCTCATAGCACCGTTTGTTTGGATGCTTTCAATTCAAAAAAATGGACCCAATAGAACCAGTATTTTTATGAATTTAATGCCAGTGTTTACTGCATTAATTGCTTACTTGTGGTTAAAAGAAGCATGGACGATTTATCATACGATTGGTGGCGTTATCATTATTTCTGGAATTATTTTGGCGCAAAAGAAAGCTTAAAATGCAGAATTGATTAATTATTGATCGGTCGAAACTTTTTTTTTAAAGGCTCCGTTTAAAATACATATTTTTTAAATGTTGAATAAAACGGCAATCTTTTAAAAAATGTTCAATAAAATAGCTAGATAATTTGAATTATAGTTTTTATATGTATCTATTAAGACATTTTTTATATTAATAGATCATTTTATTCTATTTCATATTGGAAACTATTTGATGAATAATAGCCTCAGTTAAGTAATTAAGACTTTGTTTTAGTGAAGCCTTATTATCAACACCAGATTTGCAAGACCCTCTGGATGTGATTACACATCCTTTTTCATGCTCAACCATCCCTATATGGTTGAGCTTTTTTTTGTCTAAGTTTTTCATCTCTTTATATTAAAAACATATTATTCGCGAATAATTTTTCCAGTTTCTGCATCAATAATTTTACTTGGTTCATGGCTTAAGCCTAAATCACCATCTAAATAATCTAATTCATCTTTAAAATAAGTGTGGGCATCTTGCAGTGAACGAGCAGGCTCTAAACCAGCAGTATTAGCACTTGTAGATACAATGTAGCCATCAAAAGCATTGCATAGAGCAATACATAAAGGGTGAGTTGTAACACGAACAGCAACTTTAGGATGGTTTCCTTTAATCCATGTTGGAATATCTTCTGTTGCAGGAAGAAGCCATGTTGTTGCACGTTCAGAAGGATGTCTATTGCTCCAAGAATCTACAACCTGCTTTTGCATATCTGAACTTAAATGAATAAGTAAATGTTCTATTTGTGAAATTTGTCCTGCGAGTAAAATGACACCTTTTTCAATAGGCCGTTGTTTTAAACGTAAAATTTCTTGAAATGCTTGTTCATTATGAGGGTCGCAACCTAATCCCCAAACTGCCTCTGTAGGATAGGCGAGTACTTGTCCTTTTTTAAGGTAGTCCGCAGCTTCAATGGCAGAGGTGGTGATCATGGATGGGAGCCTTTCTAAAATAAAGTGCTATTGTGAACCTTATTTATGAGAACGACAACGGACATATAAACCAGATTGTTGCATACATAAACCACGTAACTCTAATTCTATTAGGTAGCCAGTTAGTGTAGAAACGTCTAATTTTAATATTGTGGCTAGTTGGTCTAGGTCTTGTCCAACCCAATCTAGTTGTCTATATAAATCTATGAGATATTCAGGAATATCAAATGATTCTTCATTTTGTTTTTCAAATAATTCTGAAGATGTATTTTGAATTTCAGTTTGTTGAGCATGCCATTGCGTTGGTAATGCTAGATCTTCAATAACTTGCTCTGGATGATCTACTAGAATGGCTCCCTCACGAATAAGTTGATGGCATCCTTGATGGTATTCATTATAGATGTGACCTGGAATTGCAAAAATAAGCTTACCTTGTTCGGCTGCGAGTTTGGCTGTAATAAGTGAACCGCTATCTAAGGTTGCTTCAGCAACAATAACCCCTAGACTTAATCCACTCACAATACGATTTCTTCTTGGAAAGTGTTGTTGTAATGGTTTTGTTGTTGGTAAAAACTCAGTAATAATTGCGCCGTGATTTGTAATAATACTTTGTCTTAAAGTTTGATTTTGGGATGGGTAGGTGAGGTCTAAACCTGTACCCATGACCGCAATTGTACGTTGATTCTTTAGACCACCTTGATGAGCTGCTTCATCTATCCCTTGTGCTAAACCACTATTAATATAAAAACCTTTTTCACTTAAATAGTAGGCAAAATCATAAGCGACTTGTCGACCATGTGTACTTGATTTACGACTTCCCACAATTGCAACCTGAGGTTGGAGTAGAATTTTTTCATTTCCTTGCCCAAATAAAATTGGAGGTCTATCGCTATAAGGTAGAAGTTGTGGAGGGTAACAAGTATCTGTTTCTATAAGAATGAAATCTGAGTGTTGCTTAATTTGGGTAAGTACTTTTTGAAATTCAATTTGTCCTTCTTCAGTATGAAATTGTTTTAGACGTTGAAGATGGTTTTTATGAAGTGCTAAATTTTGCCATTGATCGCTATTTTCTGGTTTTAATGCGAGCGCTAAAGTTTGGAACTGTTTTTGAATTTTATAAAAGCTAGAAAGTGAATGTTGAACCACATACCAGACTGCAATTGTTTCAATTTGAGTTTGTGATAAGTGGCTCAACATTTTTTTCAACTATTCATTCATAATAGGTGGTGTAAGTAATGCACCAACATTAATAGGAAGTGAGCTTTCTAAAACATAGCCATAGCTAATATTGTCAAAAGTTTTAAATACCATAACGCTTCCTACATTTTCAGAAGGTAGTTGGATTGTTTTACGAGTAACAGGGTCTTTAACCATTTGACCTACGTCATTTACGCTAAATACATCACCAACTTTTACGCCTTGATTTGTTCCACGGTCAATACTTACCACACTACGAACTGCGGCAGCACCAATTGAACCTTGAACACGAATAATTTTACCACCTGCAACAACATCTTCAGCATTTACAGGGTAGAACATCGTTGGTAATGTTGATTCTTGTTCTGGCATAACAATATAACCACGACGAATTTCAGCATTATAAGAATCTGTGACTTCGATGGTGGTCATATCATCTGTTTGCTTGGTTGCAATTCCAGATGCAACTTCAACAATTTCTAAACCTGCATTGTATTTTTTCCCTTTCGCATCTAGTAGGATGTAAGGTTCATTTTCACTATAAACACTATAGCGTTGACCTACTTCTAAGCCATTGCCGCGTACATAAATACTTTGTCCTTTGGCTGCAAGAACACGTTGGTCTCTTGCACCGACTACATAAGGCATATTTTTAACTGAGTTTTCAGGTACAATGCTAGAACGCTCTAACCAGTTTTTAATGCTATCTAGTGGAATCACTGGAATAGTATTGTTTAATGACTCCAAACGGATTTGTGGTTGCAGAGTGATAGTGTCATTTCCGTAACGACGAATAATTCCATCACAGCCATCACCCTCATCTTTACCAATGAGAGGCTTGCCGTTATAGCTACACATTAAAAGTTTATCCCCAGGGAAAATCCAGTGCGGATTTTTAATGTATTTATTGCTTGCCCAAATTTCACGCCAGCGGTAAGGATTTTTGAGGAATTTTTTTGAAATATCCCAAAGCGTATCGCCTTTTTTTACAACATAAACATTGGGTGCATTTGCTTTTAATGCGGGCGGATTAATATTGCGTGTAGGTGTTGATGCTTCAACTGTTGTTACCATACCAATGCCTAGCCCTGCACACATTGCAAGAGCAAGCGTATGTTTTTTTAACCCCAAGACACTGAAAGAAGATGTGTCTTTAAAAACCTTTTTCATTATCATAATTCCTAAAATTATGTATGTAGTTGCGTTATAATAACGATCTTACACACATTTTTTCGATGAAGCATTCCTTCATTTTGGTTTTTTGATCAATGGCATAAGTGAGGACGCAACATGGCCTTATTACCTATTTTAAGTTTCCCCGACCCACGTCTTCGTACCATTGCACAACCAGTCGAAGAAGTTACTGATGAAATTCGTCAGCTTGCCGCAGATATGTTTGAAACGATGTACGAAGCGCCAGGAATTGGTTTGGCGGCTACGCAAGTCGATAAACATATTCAGCTTATTGTTATGGATTTATCTGAAAATAAAGATCAACCCATGGTTTTTATTAACCCTAAAGTTACGCCATTAACTGAAAACACACTTCCTTATGAAGAAGGTTGTCTGTCAGTGCCTCAAATATACGACAAAGTTGAACGCCCGTCACGTGTAAAAATTGAGGCAGTAAATTTAGAAGGTAATGCTTTTGAAATAGAAGCAGATGAACTTCTCGCTGTTTGTATTCAGCATGAAATGGATCACTTAAACGGTAAACTTTTTGTAGATTATTTATCTCCCCTGAAACGTCAACGTGCACGTGAGAAAATTGAAAAAGCTGCTCGTCAGCGTCAAAAAGAAAAAGTACCTGCAAAGCGCTAAGTAAATAGCGAAAGTTTGTAACACAAAGCCCAATATCTATTGGGCTTTGCTATACTCGCTTCCGACAGATTTTAGGATTTGCCTTTGCTTTTACGTAGTGGCTTACTGCTTGCTTTTTATGCAGTATTTTTACAGATTGCTGTTTTTTTACAGCCGTTATTACCTGTGCAATATCAAGTTGCACCGGTTTGTGAAACCATTACGCGTGCACTTTTGTTGGTACCTGTTAAAGAAAACCCTCAATCTACGCATTCTCATGCACATCATGATATGAATCATGCTGAAACTAAGCAAATGAGTCAGCATACGAGTCATCAGCATGATGCAAGTCATCAATGTCAATACTGTACGGTATATGGCAATTTGGTTTTACCACCTGAATTAGACATTAACGAAGTTTTTGATCGTATACAAATTCGTTTAATTGCTTTTCATAAAGCTTTTACGCATGTTTGGTTTGTTCTTCAGCAACTCTTCTTAATGCCTCAAGGGCGAGCCCCTCCAGTTTTCGCATAAATCAAAATTTACACATTTGGGTCTTAACTGACTCCAGCATTGTTTTATTTAAATTTTATGTGAGAAAAAAATGGCTCAGCCTAAATTCTATTTACAGCCTCTTGCGGCTGCGATTTGTGTTGCGTGTTCATCTTCGGTTGTATTTGCAGAAGATTTTACGGAATCTAAAAAACTTGCACCCATTGCGGTAACTGCACAAGCGGGTAATGATGCAAATGGTTTAATTGTTCGTGCAGATCCGAAGCAGCCCATTCAACCCATTCCCGCAACAGATGGTGCAGACTATTTGCAAAGTATTGTGGGTTTTAGTTCTGTAAATAGTGGAGCGGGAACAAATGGTGATGTGACATTCCGTGGAATGTTTGGCTCACGTATTAAAATTTTAACCGATGGCACTGAAAATTTAGGTGCATGCCCAAGTCGTATGGATTCACCGACATCTTATATTTCACCTGAAAGTTATGATCGAATTTCGGTGATTAAGGGACCACAAACAGTTCAATATGCCAATACGGGTTCTGCTGCAACGGTTATTTTTGAACGTAGTCCAGAAACATTTACAGAAGATAAAAATTATCGTGGTCAAGCAAGTGTGTTGATGGGCTCTTTTGGTCGTTTAGACCATAACCTTGAAACAGCAATTGGTGATGAGAAGAAATACATTCGTTTAAATGCCAATCGCTCAGTTTCAGATAGTTATAAAGATGGTGATGGAAATACTGTGCCATCGGATTGGAAACGATGGAATGCAGATGTTGCATTAGGTTGGACACCTGATGAAAACACATGGTTAGAGCTTACAGGTGGTAAAGCAGATGGTGAGGCTGTTTATGCAGGTCGTGGCATGGATGGTTCTAAATTTGCACGTGAAAGTTTAGGTCTACGCTTTGAAAAGAAAAATGTCACTGATGTCATAAAAAAAATTGAAGCGCAAGTAAACTATAACTTCAATGATCATGTCATGGATAACTATAGTTTGCGTCCTGCACCAATGATGAAAATGGCAACTAATGTTGCGCGTAAAACATTAAATGCACGTTTGGCGGTAACGCATGAGTGGGACAAAATTGACTTTGTTTCAGGTTTTGATACGCAGAATAACGAGCACAGTACAAGAAAAACAGAGAATGGAATTTCTTATTTAGATAAACCAAGAACGAAAGATATGAAATTCCAGTCTTTCGGGGGTTTTGGTGAGTTGACATATCACTTTGATGATCAAAATAGATTGGTTACAGGTCTTCGATTAGATCAGGTTGTTGTAAAAGATGAACGTCAAGACTCAGCAAACTTTAACCGTAAATTAGATAAAACATTAGCAAGTGGTTTTATACGATTTGAAAATACACACCCAGATCATGATGATGGTAAAACTTATATTGGTTTAGGCTATGTGGAGCGTATGCCAGATTATTGGGAGTTATTTAGCCCTAAATCAGGTAATGGGAATCTAAATACATTTAATAATATTAATACAGAGAAGACATTGCAGTTAGATGTTGGCTATCAGCATCATCATGGTGGATTCAACTCTTGGGCTTCGGCATATACAGGCCTAATACAAGATTATATTTTGACTCACTATACACCTGGTATGGGAATGATGGGTGGGATGACTGCGAATACTCGTAATGTTGATGCTGTTATTGCAGGAGCGGAAGCGGGTATAGGTTATCAATTTACCGATGCTATTTTGGCAGATGTAAGTACTATGTATGCTTGGGGTAAAAATACGACAGATAAGACTCCACTACCTCAAATTGCACCATTGGAAGCGCGTGTAAACTTACGCTATATACAAGACAAATATAATTTTGGTTTGTTATGGCGAGTAGTTAATAGTCAAAATCGAATTAGCAAAAATGAAGGAAATATTGTTGGTTATGATTTGAATAAAAGCGCAGGGTTTACGACTTTGTCAATTAATGGGACATATAACCTTGCCCAAGGTGTAGATTTGTCTTTAGGTATTGATAATGTTTTAAACAAGACATATACCGAACATTTAAATAAATTAGGTAATTCTGGATTTGGTGATGGCTTTGCGAGTGATCAACAATTTAATAATATTGGTCGTAATTACTGGGCTCGAATGAGTATAAAGTTCTAATTTGATTTAAATCTAAACAAAAAAGCAGGGAATAACCTGCTTTTTTTGTTGGTTTGTTTTTTAAAGTTATTTAAAACAATGGTTTATGGTTGTTTTGGGGTGGTTTTATATTTATTTTTTAAATGATTAAAATAAATAAGTTATATAAAACAGGTATTTATTTTTTTAAAGATTATTAAGTAACCATACAAAATAAAAGTTTTGAAAAAGGTGTTGCAAGGGGAGCGAAATGCTGTAGAATGCACATCCATCGGCGGTGATGAAGATTAAGACTTCTGATAAAACAGTAACTTAGCGCGAAGTGTTGAGATTGGGTTTTAGAAGGAAAGTTTAAAATAATTTAAATTACTTGTTGACTTTCTAGAGATAGAGAGTAATATAGCCGACCTAGCTTGCTACTGACGAAGTAACAAGAAGATCATTAAGAGATTATGAAGAACAACTTGTGTGGATTTTTACTGGTTGATCAATCGAAATTATTTTCATTGATTGATGGTAGAAATTACTCGAAGTTTATTTGAGAAATATTTGTCAGAAAATTGATGAGCCAAGATTGGTACCCTTTAAAGGTACTACTGATTTTAAACTGAAGAGTTTGATCATGGCTCAGATTGAACGC